>JAAYCU010000295.1 GCA_012729595.1 Phycisphaerales bacterium | reverse complement strand
TCAACGATGATTGGGAGGCCTTCCAGCAACACCGCATCGAGCAGGAACGACACAGGCTGTATCCTTATCGTTCACGGGTACAGCGAAAACACAGGAAGGCCGCATAGCGGGAGGCGAGTTACGCCCATTTGAATTACGCGAGGTAACAGTTTCCGTATCTCTACGCCCGGCTGGTTGCGCAGGCGGTTTACGCTACGACCCCTGTCCGCCGTTCCCCTGGTTTATACCGCCGAGTAAACGACGTGGCCGGTCCTCAGTATCTCCGCGGTGAGGCCGCTTGGATCGTGCCCCTCCTCCCGAAGCACCGGCTCGATGCGATAGTCGACCCCTCGACCCAACCGGAACAACGTCGCCTCGAGGTCCAACAGATCGCCTTCGATGTGTTCTACCAGTACGGCCACATCAATGTCGCTGTATTCGTGGGCCGTGTCATGCGCGTACGACCCAAATAGGACGACCTTGCGCACCGGAAATTGTCCACGGATTACGTCCGCGTATCGTCTTACAAGATTGATAGCTTGCTGTTTATCCACTGCCGCAATTCCTCGGTTTGGTTAATCAGCATCTGGCACCGCTCAGGTGTCAGAGACGCCAGAATCCTCTGCCGATCCGCCGGATAACGGCATTCGACGTTCAACGGCCCCAACGTGTCCAGCAAGGCACGTCCCGCGGGATTAAGGAGGTCGAACAAACCGCCGAGCGTGGCCAATGTTATGAGGCTGTGGGTGTAGGGGGGTGGTGAATCCATGGCCGAGGTCCACCAGGCCTTAAGCATCTTCTCCACTACTTGATGACACATGAAGCCGACGTAGAGCAACCGGCCGGTTTGGAGCATGGCCTTGGCGGTGTCCATATCATAACCCGCCAATTCGACCCAGTATGTAATCTTAGAATCCACGATCTTATTATACGACCCAAACGACGCTTCACAAGCCACGAAGCCCTTTCCACGCCGTGACGGGAGTGGCTTGCGGGACATTTTTGGGCGTTACCCCGTAGCGAGTAAAACATGATCGCCTGCCGCGGGTCAATGTCCCATCTTCATCATGCCTTAAGGTTTATGGGGATAGAATGCGGGAGGACGGTCGAACCGAGCCGGGTTGGGCTCGGCATGGAAAGTCCGCCAAGCGGGGTTGGTTATGAAAAAACTCCTGTTACTTGTCATCCTCGCGGGTATGCTCGTCGGAACCGGCACGATGTACTGGCGGCGCAGCAATACCCCCGATGTTATCTTAAGCACGAAAACCGTAAGTCGAGGAGATATGGTCGTCTCCATCAGCGCAACCGGAACGATCCAGCCGGAGGAAGTCATCGACGTGGGCGCCCAGGTTGGCGGCCTCATTTTGTGGTTCGGCAAGGACGCCAACGGTAACCCGGTGGATTACTGCTCACCCGTCGAAGCGGGCACGGTGCTGGCCCGGATCGACGATGCCCTCTACACCTCCGAGGCGACCCAAGCCGAAGCCCAGGTCTTATCCGCCCAGGGCGGGCTGCAGCGTGCCTTGGCGGACCTGGAGCAGGCGAAGGCCAAGCTGTACCTGGCCGAGCGAAACTGGCAGCGGGCCCAGAAGTTGGGTTCGTCATCGTCGGCCCTGGCGGCCACGGACTACGACAATTACAAGGCCAACCACGACTCGGCGATGGCTAGCGTGTCGATCTGCGAGGCGGCGATCGTGGAGGCCAGGGGCAACCTTGCGCAAGCCGAAGGCATGTTGGACCGGGCCAGGCGTAACCTGGGCTATACCACGATCACCTCGCCGGTCAAGGGGATCATTATTGATCGACGCGTCAATATCGGCCAAACCGTCATCGCGAGCATGAACGCTCCCAGCCTTTTCCTGATCGCCAAAGATCTCACCCGTATCCAGGTCTGGGTGGCCGTCAACGAGACGGACGTCGGCCGCCTGCATCCCGGACAGCCGGTCACGTTCACGGTGTCCACGTTCCCTGACGAGATGTTCAAAGGCCAGGTGGGCAAGATTCGCCTGAACGCCTCAATGACCCAGAATGTCGTCACCTACACGGTAGAGGTGGTGGCCGACAACCCTGACGGACGACTGTTGCCGTACCTGACGGCGGATGTCAAATTCGAACTGGAGCGTTATGACAACGTGCTGATGGTTCCCAACGAGGCGCTGGAATGGACCCCGACACTCGCACAGGTTGCGCCGGAGTGGCGTAAGGCTTTGGAAGATCCAACCGCAACGGCTTCATCGGACCGGAATACCGACCCCGCCGCCTCTCGGCCGAACGAGAGGTTGAGTGACCATGAGGATTTCGGTGTTCTGTGGACGCCCGAGGGGCCATTCGTTCGTCCCATTTATGTCCGGATCGGGGCGACCGACGATTTTGCGACCGAGGTGCGGGGGGAAGAATTGGCCGAGGATTTACCAATCGTGACCGGCCAAATAGAACGTAGCACCGCCGAGCAGTCGCCCGCCGGAAGCAACCCCTTCCTGCCCAAGCCGCCCAGCGGCAGAAGAATGGGACCGCCGCCGATGTAAGCGAGACGTCGAGGATTGCGAGGCTGAGCCATGCCCATGATTCAACTTGAAGATATTTGTAAGACGTACCATCTCGGCGAGATCAGCGTGCCGGTACTCAAGAATGTCTCCCTGACCGTCGCCCGCGGGGAACTGGTTGCCCTCATGGGAGCCTCTGGATCGGGCAAAAGCACATTGATGAACATTCTGGGCTGCCTGGACCGGCCGAGTTCCGGCCAATACCGACTTGACGGCAAGGACGTTTCGAAGTTGTCGATCGCCGAGCGGGCGATGGAAAGGAACCGGAAGATCGGCTTCGTGTTTCAGAACTTCAACCTGCTCCCCCGCACGGATGCCCTGGATAACGTGGCCATGCCCCTGACGTACACGGCCGAGCACCTCTCCGAAGGCGAGGCCCGGCGTCGGGCCCGGGACATGCTCCGCCGGTTTGGACTCGAGGACCGATTGCATCACGAGCCCTCCCAGTTGTCTGGCGGCCAGCAACAGCGCGTCGCCATCGCCCGCGCTCTGATTAATCGTCCTCCACTGCTGTTCGCCGACGAGCCGACGGGGAACCTGGATTCCCGTACCAGCGTGGAGGTCCTGCACATGTTTCAACAACTCAACGAACAGGAAGGCCTGACCATCATTCTGGTAACCCACGACCCCAATGTGGCCAAATCCGCCAGGCGGGTCATTCATATTCACGACGGAGCTATCTCGAACGGGTCATTTTCCGGCCATAACGATACGCGGATGGCTTCAAATCCGGGAAGCGTGGAGGACGGAGCCGGTATATGAGAATCCTGCGTACCACGAAAACGGCCATGAAGGCCCTGCGCAGAAACCCCATGCGGGCGGCGTTGACCACCCTGGGTATCGTGATCGGCGTCGGAGCGGTCATTGCCATGATGGAAATCGGCGCGGGCTCCTCGTCGCAAATTCAGAAGGGCATCTCCAGTATGGGCGCCAACGTGTTACTGATCATGCCCGGCACGACCTCCTCGGCCGGGGTCACGTCCGGCACCGGCAGCGTAACCACCCTGACCCCTCAGGACTGCGCCGCGATTCTCCGCGAATGTCCGGCGGTGCTGACCGCCGCCCCCATCGTGCGGGCCCGCACCCAGGTGGTCTACGGGAGTCGGAACTGGGAACCCAATAATATCTACGGTACAACCCCCGCCTTTCTGGAGGTCCGGCAATGGGGCCGGATGGCCGAGGGCAAGATGTTCACCGACCGGGACATCCTCAACAGCAATCGGGTTTGCGTCATCGGCAAGACCCTGGCGCGGGAGTTGTTCCAGGGCCGTTCACCCATCGGCAAGGAAATCCGCGTCAAAAACGTCACTTTCCGGGTCATCGGCGTACTCAACAGCAAAGGAGCCAATATGATGGGCATGGATCAGGACGATATCCTCCTGGCCCCCTGGTCCACGATCAAATACCGGGTGACCGGCGCGGCGCTGGGCACAACCAATCAGAGTATCAGCAGCGGATCGAGCGGTAATTCCGTGAACACCTTAAGCAATCTCTACCCCAGCGGCCAGACCAGCTTGTACCCGGAGCAATCCGAGGTGCAAGCGGCGAATAACCCCATGCTGGTTCGCTTCGCGAACGTCGATCAGATACTCGCGGTCGCCCGCGACGCTGCTTCGATACAACCGGCGATCAAGCAGATCACCGAATCACTTCGAAGGCGTCATAACTTGCGGGACGATGCCGCCGATGATTTCGATGTCCGCGACATGACCGAAATGAGCAATATGCTCACCTCGACCACCTCCATGATGACGAATCTGCTGCTGTGCGTGGCCACGATATCGCTTATCGTCGGCGGCGTCGGGATCATGAACATCATGCTGGTTTCGGTGACCGAACGTACGCGCGAGATCGGATTGCGCATGGCCGTCGGGGCCCAGCCGCGTGACATTCTGCGCCAGTTCCTGGTCGAATCGATCGCCTTATGTCTGCTCGGTGGAAGCATCGGGATCGCGTTGGGACGCGGGGCCTCAACCTTGGTACGGGTGTTGCTCCGCTGGCCGACCGAGTTGTCCGTCGGGGCCATGGTCGCGGCCGTCGTGGTTTCGGCGAGCGTTGGCATATTGTTTGGCTACTACCCGGCATGGAAAGCCTCTCGCCTCGATCCGATCGAGGCGCTGCGGTACGAGTAAAAACCGCCGCGGGCCCCGGCCTGTACGGCATGTGCCGCGGTTTACGTTAACCCGGAGACTGACCCATGAGAAGAGCGTCAGGGTACTTGATGATCATCACTGGAATAGCCGTCGGGGGATGCAAGGTCGGACCGGATTATATACGCCCGGATGTGGCGATGCCCGCCGATTGGAGTGGTTTGGAACCGGACACGGCGGCGTCTCGGCCCGCGGGACCGACCACCCGGCCGACCAACGAACCGGGCGATATGGCCACGTGGTGGAAGCAGTTGAAGGATCCGACGCTCGATACGCTGATCCAACATGCCGTTGAGTCGAATCTGGACCTGAGAATCGCCACCGCGCGGGTCCGCGAAGCCAGAGCCCAGCGCAACTCCGCGGCCGCCGGGCTCTGGCCCCAGGTCGGCCTGTCCGGCAGCTACAACTATAGCGGAGCCAGCCTGAATACGGGCGCCAAGTCGTCGAACGACTCCAGCTTGCTTAAAGATGCGCGAAATTCGGCCCTCCATTCAGCCGTTCAGTCGTTGGCGAGCGGCCAGGGTATTGATCCCGCACAAATCGTTTCCAGCACGGCCAATCAGATTCTCACGAACGTCATCAACAATAAAGGCACAAACAACGAACAGAGTTCGCATCGCGGCCGGAACATGTTTCAGGCCGGTTTCGACGCCAGTTGGGAACTGGACGTGTTCGGTGGCCTGCGGCGGGGAGTCGAAGCGGCGGACGCGGACATCACCGCTTCGGTCGAGGATCGAAACGCCGTCATCGTGACCCTGGTCTCGGAGGTGGCCCTTGAATATGTTCAGTTGAGGGGCTACCAGCGACGATTGACGATCGCCTTACAAAACATTGATACGCAGCAGCGGACCGTCGAATTGACCCAGGAGCGCGTCGCGGCGGAATTCGCAAGCAAGTTGGAGGAGGTACAAGCCCGGACGCAACTCGCGACGACGACCTCGCAGGTTCCCCTTATGCAGGATGCCGTGCGGCAGACCATCTACCGCTTAAGCATCTTGCTCGGACTCCCCCCGGGTGCGCTGATGCCGGAGCTCGAGCCGGCCGCGGCGATTCCCACCAGCCCGCCCGATGTCCCCATCGGCCTGCCTTCCGACCTGCTGCGTCGGCGCCCGGATGTGCGCTCCGCCGAACGGCAACTGGCGGCGGCCACCGCGCGAATCGGTGAAGCCGTTGCCGATTTGTTTCCCAGGTTTTCGCTCACCGGCTCCTTTGGCGCTCAGAGTCGGGATATCCGGCTTCTCCTGGAACGCAACAGCCTGGTATGGTCGGTCGGACCGGCCATCTCCTGGCCGATTTTTCAGGGAGGAAGTATTCTGGCGAACATCGAGATACAAAACGCCCGCCAGGAGCAGGCCCTTGCCGCCTACGAACAAACCGTGCTGAACGCCCTCGGCGAAGTCGAGGCGGCACTGTCCGCTTATACGAATGAACAGGTTCGACGCCAAGCCCTGGAAGAAGCGGTCTGGACCAGCCGGGAAGCGACCGAGCTGAGCACGCAGCTTTATAGCAACGGAATGGCCGCGTTCCTGAACGTACTCGAGGCCCAGCGCACGCTGTTCGCATCCGAGGAAGCCCTGGTTCAAAGTGAAACGGCCATCATCACCGACGTAATCGCCCTCTACAAAGCCCTCGGCGGAGGATGGGAAACGGAAGAGTAAACGGCCCGGAAGCGTCGTAGCCCAGGAGTGTGGATTGATAATCCGTCCACCGAGACTCGCCGCCCCCTCGTCAAAACGATACTATCGGAAGAACATCGCCAAGATGATCGTGAGCAACTGGTGCAAACCGATTCTCCGGCCACGTTATATGTGCGCTATCGTTTCTTCAAAGTCATCCCGATACCTGATTGCCCGACGTGAATGAAAAGGGTTTCGAGTTTGGGATTCGTGGTAATCGCCTTGACGTAGCGAGGATCGGCCTGCTGGAGATTCATGTTGTGGGCGACGATAAGCCCTCCCGGCCTCAGCAACGGCAAGAGCTTCTCGAGATAATCCCGGTATCCCTCCTTGTCGGCATCGATGAATAACAGGTCGATGGGGTCCTTGAGCTTGCCGATCTCTTCATGGGCATCCCCTTCGATGAGGGTAACGAGGGACTCCACCCCGGCCCGCTTGAAATTCTTGCGGGCAAGGGCGGCACGCTCGGCGTCAACTTCGAACGTGGTCAGTTTGCCGCCAAAGGTGCGGAGGGCCAGACACAACCAGATGGCCGAGTATCCCTGAGAGGTGCCGATTTCCACCACATTTTCGGGCGCGACGCTTTCCGCCAGCATGCGCAGGAACCGTCCGTCGTCGTGAGGAACGCTCATCATGTTGCGTCCGGCCTTGTTCATATCCTCCAAAACGTCCAGAATTTTCTGTTCGGCATCATCCTTGGCCAGCGGAGATGATTCGAAATCGGACGGCCGGGCCCCCGCCTCGGCGTTCGGCGGACCACCCCGTACACCTCGGGCGGACCTTCGGCGCCCATCAGGCGCATCGCCGCGCTGATTCTCCTGTTCCTCAAAAGCCCCCGGTCTACCGGGAGGAAAAGGGAGATATTCGTCTTCCGTCAACTTGCCGTCCCCGTTCCGGTCAAGTTTCCTCAAGACCTCGGCGGCCTTGGCGATTTCATCGGAGTCGAGGATACCGTCCCCATTGGTATCAAGGTTCGAAACGATGGGAAAGGAGGGCGGACGCATTCCGCCCTGGCCGGGAAAACCCGGCGGACCGTCCTCACGCTGCGGAGCACGGCTGGCTCGCCCTGAACGACCGCCTCGATCCTGAGCATCGGCCGTCCCGCATGAAAGTCCAAATATCAAAACCATCACACAGACCATATTTCTCATGACCGATCCTTTCGTATGTCCACAAAATCCATCTGGTGGATAAGACAACTCCTGACGAATTTAATCAAGCAATCGCCAATAAGGCCCGCAACATCTTGTTCTTACT
>JAAYCU010000294.1 GCA_012729595.1 Phycisphaerales bacterium | reverse complement strand
CTTGCCCCGCTCCGTTTCGCCTCGGCGAATCTGCGACATGGCACACCTCCTGCGAATTATGCGAATGAAACATCTTCGCAAATCAGAGGCGGCATTTTCAAGATGTACTTCGCCGGAAGATTACAAATATCCGAAAAGGCCGGAAGGTGAAAAGGATTGGAAATATGTAGTGCCCCCTTTTCTTTTCTGATACCGCAATCCTTCAGGCGTATCGTTGCAGCTATACTGGGAGGCGAGCGAAAAGAGTGCGGATGTGGCGTGGGATAGATGATCTTCTAAATGGGAGGAGTATTATGTCTAGCGAGAAGCAAAATGTCGGTTTAGCTGGAGAATACGCTGTGGCCTCGTATTTGTGTCGTAAAGGCTTGTATGCACAACTAACCCTTGGAAATCACAAAAAGACTGATCTTCTCGTGGAGGACACAGAAAGTGGTCATCTCTTTTGTGTTTCAGTAAAGGCAAAAAAAGGGCCTCAATGGCCAAAAGTAAAGGGCATAACCCGAAAAACTGATGTAATTGTATTTGTTGATTTCAAGAACAAACAAGCCAATGACATGCCCGATTTCTATGTACTTAACCTTCAGGCTTGGAAAAAACTCATTCTGAAATTAAAAAAACAAAGGCAGCGTGGCTCAATAATAGATCGGAGAACAAATACGCTACACTGGCCTTCAGATAAGGGTAAGTCTAATGGATATTATGGTAGCTACATATCGCCAAAAGATATTGAGCCTTACAAAGACGCATGGAAAAAAGTATTTAAACTGAAGTGAGAAGTTGAGCAATTGCAGGCCTGCGGTATGACGGAGTGGAAAAGGGGCACTACCGAATATAGATGAAGGGTGTACAGGGATGACAAGCTAGCGAGGAAGGTCGCCGGTCTCGTCTCGCTGCCTTGCTCGCTTGCTGTATTGCTTACTTGGTATCGTGCCCCCTCGCTTGTCCGCCGTAAGCGGGTACACTTTGTAGGGCGGGAAAGGGTTCCCTTGCTTGCGCCGCGGGCTGGTAAATACTTTCCCTTGCTCGCCCGACAATTCGCTACAATTCGGGGGACACCACGAAAGTTGATAATAGAAAGGGGACAGCGAACAGTCAGTAATCAGTAGTCAGCGATTCCGCCGTGGCGAGCCTGGCAGTCTAACAGCCTGTCGCCGGTCTTGCCTCGCTGCCTCGCTCACCTGATAACTTACTAAATCGCTCACTCCATAACCTGCTCCGCTACTTCACTTTCCCACGGGGCACCTTAACGTGTTTTATGACTGGCCATCCGACCGCGCCCGTTCCACGCGCCGGAGGAATTCCTGTGATTTCGACCAACAACCCCGAATACTACTCTCAACCCGTTCCTCTCGCCTTTCTCCAGCCCAGCCGTATTCCGTGCCTCTGTGCCTCGCGCTTCGCCATGGACATGGAGCCTCAGCAATCATGGTCAGAATATTAAAAAGCGCCAAACAAAGCCAAAACTGCGAAAATACGTTATAATAGCCGATCGAATAAAGAGATAAGACGGCTAGTGAATACTAATATAGAGTTAACGGGAACCCTGCGGAATGACGGCCACCATCGTCAATAGCGTTCGTGTGGTTTGCGACGTTGCAGGTAAAACCTCGGATGTCTGATAACAGTTGCTAACAAATCCGAGTCGGAATTGTAAAGGGGCATATATGAGCTCAACCGAATCAACCCCGACCTCAGCAAACGAAACTCCCTGTCCCGGTACTCGCCTTGGCGGAGCCGAGCTTGGGCGGGCCTCCGTGATTAATCCCCGCGCCGGGAAACGACGCTGGGGGTTGCGTATCGTCCTGGCCCTGGCCGCGGCGGCCGTCCTGGGCGCATTATTCGTCTACGATGTGCCCCTGATGCGTTGGCGCTACGCGGTGATCGGTGAGGAAGTGCAGGAGCCCCTGGCCAACGTGCTGATCAGCTTTCGCGATTTCACCCAGATCGTGACCAGCATCGCGATCCTGATCGTGGTGGGTACGTACGACCGACGGCGGTGGGCGATCATCGGCGTCTTTCTGCTCGCCCAGTTTTTCGCCAAGGTCGGCTACGATAGCGGCAAGCATCTGCTCTCCCGCTATCGGCCGGGCCCGGCCATCGCCCGCGTCGCTCCGCTGGACGAATTGAGCAATCGCCAGACCTGGATCGGCTGGCGCCAAGGTGACGGCACCATCGACACCCAGTCGTTCCCCTCGGGCCATTCGGCCGCCGCCTTCGCTTCCGCGCTTGTGCTGGCCTGGTTCTATCCCCGCATCGCCTGGTTGCTCTGGATAATGGCCATCGGCTGCGCCGTCTCCCGATATCTCGATGCCGTACACTGGCCGAGCGACTGCTGGACCGGAATATTCATCGGCTACCTCTCGGCCCGCCTGGCGCTGCGTATTTACCTTAGGTTCCGGCCCGACCCGGATAGTATCAATCAGTAGCGGCGGCAAAGTACGCTTTGCGCCGGAGGGGAATATTCCTAGGCCCTTACACCGAAACTTCTCTGCGTTTTGCGCGCATGTTATCCGGTATCAAGCGGCCGGTCGAGCAAGGGCTTGGGGATAGTGATCATCATGAATCGCCAGGATAGCGGACATCATCGCGT
>JAAYCU010000293.1 GCA_012729595.1 Phycisphaerales bacterium | reverse complement strand
CAAAGCCGACCTGCAACGCGCGGTCTGGCGAGAGGCGGTGAACGATGTGGTCAAAGTCAGTCATGAACGTCCGGTACTCCGCCGCCTGGAAAAGCTCCTGGCGGCATGAAATCGGTCAGTTTAAGTAATTAACTAAATCATTAGGCACATGCCGGGCAACTCTCGCTTGTGCTATTTTGATGGCATTATTGCAGTGCAAATTATGTCGAAGGGACTCCAAGGAAGGCTTTCGCGATATTTATGAGAGACTATCGGGACGCGGTATGCCGATGGTTGACAATTCATTGCAGATATATGTGTACTGAGACTGTAATTCGCATTTGCTGGCCGATTACCCGTTGCAATCCTGTGTGATTGCATGTATATGTTCCATGCAGAACACTGAGGCTCCTTGTGTCGGCCAAAAGAGACAGTTGCCTGGGTGGTATTCGATACGCAGGGTGAATGGCGAATGATGCTCGAAATGGCCGACTGGCCAACCTGGTCAATCATCAGCAACCTAAGGAAAGACGATAATTATCATGGCGGAAAAAGAGCGAATCGACTGGACGGGACGACCATATCGGTTGGCGGGCAACTTGTTGGAAGCGTTCGAACGGGCGAAACGCCAGAAATTCGTCGTCGGTCGACGTCGGAACCTATTAGAGGCTTGGGAAAAATTTTGCTTGATCGAGGAAATCCCCTGCATTATTGTCAAGCCACGAAGGCAGCATGCCGGTGTTTCCATGGACATCGTACATTGCGATTTCGTATTGAACGATGCTTATATAGATCCCATCAGCGATGCCATGCACGAAGCCTCGGAGCCCGATGCGGAAATCACAGTAGGCTTGGACTTTTGCAACTCCGAGATGGTCCTTCCGGACCAGGCCGAAACCTTGGCGGCCAAAATGTGGAAAATCGTGGACAAGGCCCGAAAGGAATTGAGCTCCCCTGTCACCTCGCAAGCCCGTAAACGAATCGGCAAGAAAGCGAAAGCCGGTGGATCGAGGGAGATCGCCAACACTCGACCTGCCCGGAAGGGGCAAGGTTGACATTGGAGCCGGTCGGATTCATACGCAATACAATTAATTGCGGCGACAACCCGTAAGCTGGCGGTCGATACACAGTCGGCGGTAGGACTGGTTGCAACGCCCCATATCTGTCTATGGGAGAATATCATGCGAACGATTCATGTGGTGGAGCGCACGTTACCGGTGGCCTGGGAACGGGCGGTGATCGCCTGCTGGTCGGAGGGAGAGAGTTTTCCAACCCAGTATGACAAACCCGAGGATCCCCAGAGTCGCGACGTGTGCGCCATGATTCACATTACCGAGCCGCTGGCCGAACCGCGCATTCACCGGGCTTTTCCCGGTGGTTTGGAGGATCTCGAGAAATACCGGGCGGAAGTCCTGTATGGCGTACATGACCATTGGATTGACCCGGCTGCGGGAAAATGGGAGTACACCTACCACGAGCGTCTGTTCGAATACGATGTCCCCGGCCTGGACAAACCAATCAATCAGATCGAGCAGTGTGTGGCCATGCTGCGGGAGTGTGGTTTTACTCGCCGGGCCCAGGCCGTGACTTGGAAGGCCTGGGAGGACGTGGGGATTACCGATCCGGCTTGTCTCCAGCGGATGCACTTTCGGGTGCAGAACGGGCGGCTGAATATGAACGTCCACATGCGTAGTAACGATGCCTTCAAGGCCGCATTTATGAACATGTATGCCTTTATCGAGTTGCAGGCCGAAATGGCCCGAGACTTGGGGGTTGAAGTGGGTTCATACTGCCACATAGCCGATTCATTTCACATTTATGGCAGTTATTTCACCGAATTCGATGGGTTCCTCAAAATGGTCGCCAACCGTCGCCCGGAGGATCGCGTGTGGGACGGTAACTACGGCGTACCCATGTTTATCGAGGGCTGCTCGGCCCTGCTGGTTGAACCGGACATGCCCGAGGATAAAAAAAACATGGTTCGGGCCCGCAAGGATTATTTGCACGGCCTGGAGACGATCTGACCCCGGCAAGCAAACGCATTATGCGTTTGCCTCAACTCAAGCATGCTTCATGGACCGACAGACCGCCGGTGGCGATTGACGCATATTCGCCGGCGGAGATCATTATCTGTATATCGACGATGTGCGGTTATTTGAAATTGGCGTAAATGAACAATGCGGTTGGTCGATGCCTTGCCCCAACTCGAGCATGAGGGGTATCCGCTTATGGTGTCTTGGTTGCCAGAAGGGAGGCATTGGCTTCGGCCGGCCGGGTTTGATGGCGTTTGACCGGTGGGAAACTGCCGACTATTTGACGAAGCGTGGCCCGCGGATGCCGGAGCAATTTGCCGGTTATTCGTCGAATGAGTCGCAAGGGGTGGCGGAGAACGGCCCGGCGATAGAGGCGCTCCGATGCCGCGTGGATCAGGTCAATAGTTCCGCGGCCGTCCACTCTTACGTATCGAACATCGGGTAATTAATCCGCATTTGCGCATAGTTGACGGGTGTGCACAGTAAGCCCCTGGCCAGACACTCGTTCAGAAGCTCCGTTCCCGGATAGGGCATGGCCGTGAAGAAAAGGACGGCATCGACCCGCATTTTCAGCCCATACGTTATGGTTCCGCGGATCTCTTCCATGGTTTCGCCCGGGAAGCCGATTACAAAAAAAACACTGACGCCGATTCCGTTTTTACGAGCGGCGCGAATAATTGGAGAGACTTTCGATAATTGCAATGGTTTGTGAATGATCTCGTTCAAAACCCGTTGACAGCCGGATTCGATGGCAATCGAAATATGGTGACATCCCGCCTGACGCATCAAGCGAAGGGTCGGCTTGTCGAGGGCATAAATCGCCACGCCGTTTGGCGTTGACCAGGTGATATCGATCCTGCGGGCGACAATCACGCGGCAGATATCCTGTATGCGATTCCGATTTAACGTCAGATTGTCGTCCTCGAACTGGATTTCCCGCACGCCGTAATCATGGATCAGGGATTCGATTTCCTGGATAACTCGTTCAGGGCGGTGTACCCGAAATATTCGACCCCAAACCGTATGGATACTGCAGAAACAACATTGGGCCGGACAGCCGCGCGAGGTAATCATGTTAGTGACCGGATGCCTCTTGACCGCGCCGCCATGCGGAGCCGCGTGACGGAAATACAGTTGCATAGGTAGCAGATGCCTGGCCGGCATGGGCAATACATCGAGATCCTCGATATAACTCGTGGGAGGGAAAACACGAATACGATCACCTTCCCGAAAAGCCAAAGCCGAGGTATCGGTTGGAGGAAATACCCCTTTGGACAGGTCTCCGACCAGTTTCCGTAGGACCATCTCGCCCTCGCCGATGACCACGATATCCACATGGGTATCGGCTAACACCTCGTCAGGGACCGACGACGGGTGAGCGCCGCCCATGATCGTCCGGATGGATGCATCAATCTGCTTGATCAGCTTGCATACATGATGGGCCATGTCTGCCTGGGCGGAGAACAGGCATGATACGCCGACCACTTGGGGAGCAAAGGCGACGATCTGTTGGCATAATTGCTCGTCGCTTAGAGCATTTCACGATTGGGTGTATCGATAGCCGCAATGTTGAAACCACCCCTCGGCATCCTCGGCTGTGACGGCCTGCAAGGCTTGAGTGATCGCGCGTAGCAGTGCCCGTGGCGTGCGGGCCT
>JAAYCU010000292.1 GCA_012729595.1 Phycisphaerales bacterium | reverse complement strand
GCGATGATGTCCGCTATCCTGGCGATTCATGATGATCACTATCCCCAAGCCCTTGCTCGACCGGCCGCTTGATACCGGATAACATGCGCGCAAAACGCAGAGAAGTTTCGGTGTAAGGGCCTAATCTAGACCCGTGTCCGCAAACCGTCGGAAAACCAGAATAAGCCGTTGAATGATGATGGCTCTTCTCGATTTCACGAGTCTCCATGCCGGTTACGACCGACCTTCCGGGTATGTTGCCAATTCCAGATAATGCGAACCACCACATTTCCAAGAACAGCGGAAACGCTCGCGAATAATAAACAGCCGGTCCATAAAAACAAGTTTAACTCCATGAACTTGCCTATTCTGCTCTCAAACCCGAAAGGCCCCAGAGCGAAGTCCACGATTCGGGTATGGTCAAGCAGATAACGGCCTAGTTTGTGCGCGTAGAAATAGATTGCCGGTGCGGTTAAGGGGTTTGTTATCCAGCAGGCCGCCAGAGCGATCGGCAGATTTACCCGCAACGGAACCGCGGCGATAGCGCAGAGTAACATTTGAAAAGGAATGGTAGGAGAGAGGGCCACGAACAACCCCAGCGAAAGACCCCCGGCAACCGAGTTCTTGTCAAACACCCAGACCTGGTTATGAAAAATACGCTCGCCCAGCAGGTGATAGAGATAGGTTTTTCGTAGAGCGTGCTTATTCCGCTCCTGTCTTCTACGCCAAATCTTCAACCGTCGAATCAAGCGCATTTTTCGGAATACCCCGTCGGGAGGATCACGAGCTTACACAACCGATCTTCACTCACCGGTCATCAGCTCTGAACCAGGACGCAGCATAATCACGATCGCCGATGCCGTCCAGCATTCGCGGCTATTATCCCGTCATACTGTAATCATGTTGCTCGGGCACGATGCCCGCCTCTGCCATGTGCAAGGACGTCGAGGCGGGAACGAGAGCGGCCGCGAATCCACCAACACGGTTTGGTCCATCAACGTATTTCCGGTAATGGGAAAACGGTATTTTCGTCAGCCACCGAACAGATTTCCACCGCTGCCCCGCCGAGACCTTGCAGACGGTCCACAACGGTCTGCACCCGTTTTTCCGGCGTACTGGCCCCGCCGGTGATCCCCACCGCCTTGGCACCCTCGAACCATTCGTTTCGCAGGTCTTCCGGTCCGTCGATCAGCATGCCCCGCACCCCGCGAACTCGTCCCACTTCAATCAGCCGGTTGGCGTTGCTCGAATTTCGCGAGCCTACGACCAGGAGCAGATCGATCCCCCGATCGCAGAGGGCCTTGACCGCGTTCTGGCGGTTCTGGGTCGCGTAACAGATATCGTCGCGGGTCGGCAAGGCGATTTCGCCGAATCGTTCCCGCAGCACCACGATGATGGCTTGGGCGTCATCGACGCTTAGCGTGGTTTGAGTCAGGACCGCGACTTGCCGCTGGAGATCTATGGCGGCCTTGCGAGCCTGATCAATATCCTCAATCAGATGGATACACCCTGCGGCCTGCCCGAGTGTCCCGACCACTTCCTCATGTCCCGCCCGCCCGATGAGTATGACATGATATCCTTGAGAGATGAACCGCTTGGCCTCGGCGTGTACCTTGTGAACCAGTGGGCAAGTGGCATCAATTACCAGTAGCCCCCGCTCCCGCGCCTCCTCATACACCGAGGGGGCGACCCCGTGCGCGCTGAAAATCACTCGGGCTTCCCGGGGCACCTCGGACAATTCGTCCACGAAGACCACTCCCTGCAGCCGAAGTTCATCGACCACATGGCGGTTATGCACGATCTCCCGACGCACATACAACGGTGGCCCAAAACGTTCGAGGATCGACTGGACGATTTTCACCGCTCGATCGACACCGGCGCAATGACATCTTGGATTGGCCAACAATAAACGCATCGTATTCATCCAGCTCACTACCGGCTATGCGGTGTACACCAAGGATTACACGCTTCCGATCATTCCGTCTAGTATTTACGATGACTCATTTGTCACATGATCCACGTGCGTTTCACCATAATTCGCCAGACGGAAACGCGTCTGGTGGTAAGGTATTTTAGGTCGGAATCGTGTTCAAAGTACATCGCTGTTCGGTTTGTACACGTTGGTCGGACGGTGTGCCTGAAGCGCATGAAAAAGCGGGCAACCCGCCAAGGCATATACCCGCTTTTTCAAAGCCTACTGGCAATATTTATTTCTTTTTGCGTTTGGCTTTCTTTTTGGCCGCTTTCTTGACTTTCTTCGCAGCTTTCTTCTTAGCCATGGCATCTTCTCCTTTGCTTGGAGGACTTGATCCCGTGTGACGCGAACGGGATGCTTATTAAAAGCTAGTACTATGAATTAGAAATGTCAACACTTTTTTTTATAAAAACGCTTTTTTTCGGCCTTGCGATTGGTCTGCGACGCGCGTCGTGGACCCTACGCGGAGCAGTTATCAGCTATCATGGTGATTGAGGAACGCAAAGCGTGTGACTCTGAAGCATCGTTATAGTTTGCATGCGCCATGCGACAACGGTCTACGAACTATCGGTGAGAATTCGTTTGACCATTCCCCCTTTCTCGCGCTGGAATCTTCGGATTAATCCATACTGGCCGTCGCGGCTGGTCGTTCGTCTGTCAGGACAGGTGGATATTGGATTTCTTTGATCGCTGCTACCTTGATCAGGTCAGCCAGGAACAGGCGATGATCCCGATGAGTGAGGCAGTAGTGGATTTCGAGCATTTCCAGCGGGGCCTCCGCATAAACGCGGTAAGCTCGTTCGGATACTCGGTATTCGTCGAGAATGGTTAGTAGCAGTAGGCGAGTTTTACCGCCATCCGGATCGTATAGCAGGCGACATTGCGAGAAAGCGCATTGGCCGGAAAGGCGTCGTTCCAGCAGACGAAAGGCCATCAACATGCCGACAACGATAAAGGTCAGTACCAAGCCTGCCGTGGCGTAACCTATTCCGATGAGTACGCCAATGGCCGCCACTGTCCAGATGGTGGCCCCGGTGGTCATTCCGACCACTGCCCCGCGATCCCGAATGATCGCTCCAGCGCCGAGAAAACCGATTCCCGTGACCACCTGGGCGGCGATACGGGCACGGTCGGCGGGCGCACCCTGGGCCATGAGTAGAGAGGCCAGTGTAAATATCGTACTGCCCATGCATATGAGAGTAACTGTTCGTACGCCCGCAGGTTTGGCCCGAGCCTCGCGTTCAAGGCCGACAATCATTCCGCATAATGTGGAACAGGTAATCAGAATCAACCCCGCCCAATAAGGCTGGTCGGGAAACAGTTTGTAGACATCACCAATATAGGGCAGAAGATTAGACATGATTTCTCCCAGGTAACATGCCCTTATGCGCTAGCCACCAAACGCCTCGTTTGTCCTGCGCCGATATGCCCTCAACCTTATCTGCCAGTCGAAAGCTTCGCAAGCAACGTCCGCCGCGTGTACGGATAAGCGTTGAGTTCCTGTATATTCCCTCGGACACAATAAATCCCGATCCAGCCGAGAATGGGTGGAAGATCGACCGGTGGTTCTAGGGATTATCCAAAAAGGTGCGCTATCGGTTAATATATCTGATCGTTGTTCGTTGACGAAGAGGCTACCTGTGTAGCAAGAGGGTGTGGCTATTAAACGCCATTGTGGAGTACATGGTTTTGTCCAAGCCGATTAAAGTGGCGTTCGTTGCCCTGGGTTGCGCGAAAAACCTGGTGGATTCTGAGAAGATGCTGGGCCAGTTGGCCGAGGCCGGGGTGGCGATCACCGCGGACCAGGCGGACGCCGAGGTCATCGTGGTCAACACCTGCGGCTTTCTGCAGGCCGCCCGGGCCGAGGCCCACGAGGAAATCCGCCGGGCGATACGGATGAAGAAACGCGGTCGCTGCCGCCGGGTGGTGGTGGCCGGCTGTCTCGTGCAGCGCGACGGCGAAAAGCTGCTGGACGATGTGCCGGGTATCGACGCCCTTGTCGGCGTCCATCAGCGTGACGACGTGGTCAAGGCCGCTCTGGATTTACCGCCGGCGAGCAGGACCAAGGGCAAGAAACCGTCACGCAAGGCCCCCGACCTCTATCTCGGCGAATACCATCCGTACGTCGCTCTGGATACGAGCCGGCTGCGGATCACTCCCCGGCATTACGCTTATCTGCGAATCAGTGAGGGGTGTAATCAGAAATGCACCTTCTGCACGATCCCGGCCATCCGCGGTCCGATGCACAGCAAGCCGCCGGAAGTCGTTCTGGCCGAGGCCCGCGAGCTGATCGCCGACGGAGCGGTGGAGTTGAACCTGATCGGGCAGGATACGAGCAGTTACGGGGCCGATCTGGAAAGCAGCGGCGGGCTGGCCGACCTGCTGCGGCGACTGGACAAGCTCGACGGGCTGCGCTGGCTCCGCCTGCTGTATACCTATCCCACGTCGCTAAACGATACACTTATCGAGGCTGTCGCCGAATGCGCGCGTGCGGTCAAATACATCGACGTGCCCCTTCAGCATATCAACGACCGGATTCTCAAAGCCATGCATAGGCGGGTAACTCGTCAACAGATCGAGCAGTTGATAAAACGGATCAGGACGCGGATTCCCGGCGTCGCTCTGCGAACGACTTTGATCGCCGGTTTTCCGGGCGAGACCAACGCGGAGTTTGCGGAGTTGATGGAGTTCGTACGGGAGATGCGATTTGCCGCGTTAGGAGTGTTTCCGTATTCGCCGGAGCCGGACACCCCCGCCGGCCGCATGAAGGATCAACTGCCCGAACCTGTCCGCCAGGAGCGCACCGGCGCCCTGATGGCCGTCCAACAGGGGATCGCCTTCGCCGACGCCGCGGCCCGCCGGGGCGAGGTGTTCGACGTACTGATTGAACAGCCGGTCAAGACCGGTCAGTACGCCGGTCGCCACGCCGGGCAGGCCCCTGAAGTCGACAGTGTGACCTATGTACTTGGCAAGGGACTAACCCCCGGTCAATTAGTCCGCGTCGAATGCCTGGAATCGCAGGGGTACGATTTGATCGCCAGCCCCGCCGAGGTTAAGCTGAAAAAAAATTAGTGTGTGTTTGTGAAGGCGCGGTCAAGAAACCATGAAAATCAATTTACCCAACCAGATAACTATCGCACGGTTGTTTCTTTCGATAATCCTGTTTGGCTGTCTGGCGTTTTTCTCGGCGAGCGATCCACAGCCGAAGCTTTGGTTGTTGGATATTTGCACTGCCTTGTTCCTGATTGCCGCACTGTCCGACGCCCTTGATGGCTATCTGGCCCGCAAACAGAACGAGATCACCTCGTTCGGCCGTATCCTGGACCCCTTCGTGGACAAGATCCTGGTCTGCGGTACGTTCGCTTTTCTGGCAGGCGACGGGTTCGTCAATGCGCAGGGTGTTCTGGTCAGCGACGTGCAGGGCTGGATGCTGGTCGTGATCCTCGGCCGCGAGCTGCTGGTCACCTCGCTGCGCGGCGTTACCGAGGGCGGCGGGCAGTCGTTCGGGGCCAATCTCTACGGCAAGACCAAAATGGTTTTGCAGTCGGCGACGGCCGTGACGGTCCTGGTAACCATAGCTCATCCCGACGGTATATTTGGGACTCCTTGGTTTACTTACGGCCGGGTCATTCTGCTTTATCTTACCGTTATAGTGACACTGCTTTCGATGTTTTCCTACCTGCACGCGGCCCGCGGAGTGCTGTTACACATGTCGGTGTCGGGTAAATGATTCGACGATGGCTTATGACCGGCTTCGGGTTGGGCTACTCGCCCGTGGCTTCGGGGACGGCTGGCTCGGCGGGGGCGGTGGCCATCGCGTTGGGCGTATGGGCGGCGGCCGGCGCGGTGGGCGTGGGCCCTTTCGGATTGAATGTGGCGTGGGCGGCCTTGAGCTTGCTGGCCACGGTGGGTTGCGTATGGTGGGGAAACTGGGCGATCGACTATTTCGCGAACCGGGGCGGAAAACGCGGCGATCCTGGACAGGTTGTGCTCGACGAGTTCGCCGGCCAATGGCTGGCCTTGATCGCCTTGCCCATGCTCTCGCTGGAGCGGACGTTGATTGTTCTCGGTGTGCAGTTTTTCTGGTTTCGTCTGTTCGATGTGCTCAAACCGCCGCCGGCCCGCCGGCTTGAAAAACTGCCGGGTGGCTGGGGCATTGCCCTCGACGATCTGGCCGCCGGCGTCTACGCCAATCTGGCGGGGCAGATCATTTTTCGTGTCATCTGGACTTAAGGGTTTTGCACCCGCGGCCGGTGATTCGCGATGCTTGAAGGAGTGTTATGAGCGATATTCTTCGCGCGGTGATTTTAGGGATAGTGGAAGGCCTGACCGAATTCGTGCCCGTATCGAGTACGGGGCACATGATCCTGGTCATGCCGCTGCTGGGTATCGACGAGGGCGATCCTTCGTTCCGTTTCTGGAACGGGGCTTTCGATATCTTCATCCAGCTCGGGGCCATCCTGGCGGTATTGATTTACTTCTGGCGACGGCTGTGGCGGCTGACGTTTCGGCCGGCCGACACACGATGGCATGAGCATATCCTGGTCAAGCTTCTGGTGGCTTTTATTCCGGCGGCGGTGATCGGCCTGTTGGCCAGCGATTTCATCGAGGATCATCTGAAGAATCCATCGGTGACGGCTACCGCTTTGGTGGTCGGCGGAGTGGCCATCCTGCTGATCGAATATTTCGTTCGTCATCCCCGAATCACCGATGCCGCGACCATTTCCCTCAGACTGGCCTTTACCATCGGGCTGATCCAGTGCCTGGCCATGGTCCCCGGTACCTCGCGCAGCGGCGCGACGATCATGGGGGCCCTTGCCCTGGGTCTGACTCCGGCGGCGGCGGCCGAGTTCTCCTTTTTCCTGGCCATCCCGACGATGTTCGCGGCCGGTTTCTATTCGCTTCTTAAACATATCGATGAAATCGGGCAGGACCAGTGGGTTATTCTCGCCGTCGGCTTCGTGGTGGCTTTTCTGGTCGCCTGGGTGGTGGTGGCCGCCTTCATGCGGTTCATTCAGTCGCATAAGTTCACCGTTTTCGCGGTATACCGGATCATCTTCGGGGGGGCGGTGCTGGTTTACCTCCTAAGCCGTACCTAAACGCGGGCGGGCGGAGCGAGGATTCAGAACCGATGCCTGGGTCTCTTTTCCTGGATATAGCCTTGGCGGTCTTGAGCATATTGTTCGGCGGTCAGATCGGCCAGAGGGTTCGACTCATCGGCGGATTGGGCCTGTTCGTGGATGCGCTTGAGCGTCGGGATGCACCAGCCGCAACCCGTACCCGCCCCGAGGCATTCGGACATCCGGCTCGGATGCCGAATCTGTTCCCGCCGAGCGAAATGCCAGAGTTTCCGCAGCGATACGTGGTGGCAGTGACAGACATGTTCGTCCCAATCCATGTCGCTATTATAGGACCTCAAGGCTGATCGGCCAGTTGTCCGATAATTTTGTATCCGTCTGTTTCCGGGGATAAGCCGGGTTAGCGAGGGAGACATGATTCACAAATTGATCGATATTCCGATGCCGTGCGAGACTTCTTCACCGGACTCGACGGGGCGACTGACCAAGGAACATATTACCCGACTGGCCGCCACTTGCGCGAAAGCCGATCAGCCGATCTGGGTGCATGATCTGGAGGCCCGCTGTCTCTACCGTAATCCGCCGGCCGAACGCGCCCCCGATCGCCGGGAGGCCCTGATGATCTTCGATATCGTCGATCATAGCGACCGATCTATTGGGTATCTGGCTACTAGCGAGGAAGGCTGATCGCGTACTCCCACGATTGCACATTTTTAACGGTCCTGCTCTGTTCCACGGTCCCGCAAACACCGAAAGTGACACATAATTTCCCGAAATCGGTCGAACTTGCCCGCAGGCCGCTGATTATTGGACTTAACTGGATAATGGGGGGCAATGTAGATAACGCCGTTCGTGATACAAGACGATAATAAACCATAGCAGGTCATTCGTCCCTGGCGGAGGCGGACGGCGGCTTTTACGCCATCCGTTCAATCAGTACCGACCGGTGAGTTACCAGCGAATGAAGCCTTGGGTGGGACAGGGCAGGTAATCAAGGTTGAAGGGGGCGCCGCATAGGCCCCTGATTCGGAAAGGTCGAACGAGCTGATGGCCGCACATGCTGCAACATTAGAACGATCAATTCGCCTGACGGTTTCGAAGGACCAGGTGCGGGCTTACCTGTTGGCCGGCGACGCCAATCCCGAGACCGTCACCCGCGAACTGATCGAAACAAAACTCAAGGAAATGGGTATCGCGGTCAGTCCGGAGGTGGCCGAACGGATCGACAAGGCGGTGGCCGCCGCCAAGGCCGGCGAGTTGACCCCCGAGCCTCTACTTCTGGTCGAAGGTCGTGATCCCAAGCCGGGCGTCGGCGCGGTTTTTAGTTATCTCGAAAAAGAAGACGGGGAAAACACGCCTACCCCGGAAAATGAGACGGTCGATCTTTATCAAAGCCGCATTCTTCTCGTGGCCGAGGGGGAGACGATCGGCCAACTAGCCCCAGAGGTTCCCGCCGAATATGGAATGGACGTTTTCGGCAAGCCGGTCCCCGGCGATCAGCCGCTCCAGTCCATGCAGCTCGGTGAAAACGTTAAGCTGGCCGACGACGGCCGGGCCGTCATCGCGACGACGACCGGAAAAGTCCATCTTACCCGAGAGTATGTTTCGGTCGTTCCGGTCGTCGAGGTCCCCGGCGATGTCGATTTCGAAACCGGGAATATCGAGGCGCCTATCGACGTGCTGGTGAACGGAACGATACGCGAAGGTTTTCAGGTTGATTCTAAAAAAAGCATCACCGTTCGTGGCGCGATCGAGGCGGCCAAGATCAAGGCCGGTACCGAGCTGAAGGTCAACGGCGGTATCGTTTCCCGGTCGGAATACCTTGTCTCCGCCGGGGGTGAGGTCTTCACCAAGTTCTGCAACGATGCCCATATCCAGGCGGGCGGTGATCTGACCATCACCCGCGAATCCCTTGGTTCGCGCCTGTACGTAAACGGCTGCTTGCATATACCCCGCGGAGCGTTGATCGGCGGGCGGGCCTACGCCCGACAGGGAGCCGAGATCAAGGAAATCGGCAACGCGGCCAACGTCAAGACGGAAGTTGCGATCGGCGTCGATCCGGAAGTTTACGTCGATACCCGCCGCATCGATGAGTTGATCAAAAAGAAACGGGACGCCGCCGCGAAGATTCGCGAGAAAGTGCAGCCCTTGATGGCCATGCTCAAACGGCTTACGCCCCAGCAACGGGAAAAGGCCACCGAGCTTATGTACGAAGCCGATAACCTCGACGCCGAGGTCGAGAACCTAGAAAAACAAAAAACGCAGATGCTCATCGACAAAAGCCCCCCTCCCGGCCAGGAGGTCGCCCTGGAAGTCCATTCCATTATTTTCCCCGGCGTTAAAGTGGTGATCGGGGACCGGGCCACACAGTTTCATAAAGAACGCAGGGGACATTTCCGGATCAGCCGACGCGTTCTGAAAAGGGTGGAGGAAATCGTCCTGGTGGATATGGCCTCCGGTTCGGTGACCCCTCTGCCGAGTTTCGAGTATATTCCCGAATCCGATACCCCCGCCGAGACCAGGAAATAGTCCCGCCGCCCCCCCTTTTTGCCAAGCGTTTCGCTTTTTTCTATAATCATGGGTTATAACGACCTAGAGGAACCCGCGAAAGCATCCTTTTTTCGGAATGACTCGTATGTCGCTTGTGCGCATAATTGATGCCGTCGAATCGGACGCGGCCGCCGAGTTGCGAGCCTTGCGCCGGCCCTTATTGCTGGATAGCCTGATTCTCGATGATCGGCCCGAGGCCCGGACCGTTCTGGAACTGATCGCCGATATCCGCCGCCGGGGCGATGAGGCGGTCGCTGATATCACTGCCCGCGTGGACCACGCCACCGTGACGCCGGAACGAGTTCGCGTACAGCCGGAGGAAATCGAGCAAGCCCAGCGTCAACTGGACCCTGTCCTGCGCCGCACGTTTCGCCAAGCCATCGACGCGGTACGCCGCTTTCAGGAATCACTGCTGACCCCCGGTCCGCAGCCGCTGGAGATCGACGGGCGCAAACTGGCGTTTCGCGTTCGGCCGCTGCGTCGCGTGGGGGTCTGTGTACCCGCCGCGGCCGCTCCGTTGCCGTCGTCGGCCGTCCATTGCGTGGTCCCCGCCCAGGTTGCCGGCGTAAAGGACATAGCCATCGTTGCCCCGCCCCGACACGAGGGCGATATCCACCCGACCATTCTGGGCGTCGCCGGCGAACTGGGAGTCACCGAAGTCTACCGCATGGGTGGCGCTCAGGCCGTCGCCGCTCTGGCCCTCGGTACGCAGCGCGTACCCCGGGTCGATAAAATCGTCGGACCGGGCGGCATGTACGTGCAGTTGGCCAAGCGCTTTCTCTATGGCATGGTGGATATCGACATGTTCGCGGCCACTACCGAGGTATTGGTCATTGCCGACCGGACGGCCAGAGCGGAATTCGTCGCCGCCGATCTGCTGGCCCAGGCCGAACATAATCCGGGATCGTCGATCCTGCTGACCGATCATCAACCGCTAATCGAACAGGTGTTGGGCGAGTTGGACCGCCAGGCGGACTTGTTGTCCACGGGGGCCGCCGCTCGCCGCTGGCTGGCCGAGTTGAGCGCGATCGTCCGGGTCCGCGACATGGATCAGGCCGTCGAGCTGGCTAACGAAATCGCCGCCGAACACTTGCAGATCGAGACGGAGAATCCGCGGGCCCTGGCCGACCGAATCGACGCGGCCGGGGCGATTTTCCTCGGGCACTGGTCGCCGGAGGCGGCCGGGGATTACGTGGCCGGCCCGTCGCATACTCTGCCCACCGGCGGGACGGCTCGCTTCTGGAGCGGGTTGTCCGCCCTGAGCTTTCTGCGTTCCTCCAGCATGATCGAGTACACCCGCGAGGGTCTGGCCCGCGACGTGGAGGCCATCGATCAGTGGGGCCGGGCCGAACAGCTCGAGGCCCACGCCCGTGCCGCTACCATACGCGCGGAAGACACAAAGAACTGAAAGCGTATAAGATAAACATTCGCCCGCGCTGACCCTTGCGGGGTGAAATTCGTAAACAGGCCAATCACCGATGACAAGTTATTTTCGAGCAAATGTTGAAGCGATGGACGGCTACGTCCCCGGCGAGCAACCGACGGACCCGGCGGTCATCAAACTGAACACGAACGAGAACCCTTACCCGCCTTCGCCGCGGGTCATGGAAGCGATCGCCCAGGTAACCCCGGACCAGCTTCGCCGTTACCCGCATCCATTGGGCGAGCGGTTTCGGCGGACGGCCGCCGAAGTTTTTGCCGTCCGCCCCGAGCAGATTATCTGCGGCAACGGGATGGACGACATTCTTAACCTGGTAGTCCGGGCCTTTACCGGGCCGGAGGCGGCCTTGGTTTATCCCGTGCCGACCTATTCCTTATATCCCTGCCTGGCCCAGATTCAGGAAGCCGTGGTCCGTGAAATCCCCTGGGGCCCGAACGGGGCCCTACCGCTCGATGCATTGGTCGAGGCCCGCGGGCGGTTGACTATTCTGGCCAATCCGAACGCGCCTACCGGTATTTTCACGCCCGTCGAGCAGGTCGCGGCCCTGGCCGACGCCTTGGACGGCGTGCTCTGCGTGGATGAGGCCTACGTTGATTTCGCCGAGAGCAACTGCCTGGAACTGGCCCGAACCCGCCCGAACGTACTGGTGATGCGCACCTTGTCCAAGGGGTATTCGCTGGCTGGTTTGCGTTTCGGTTTCGCTGTGGGCGACGAGCGACTGATTGCGGGCTTGATGAAGATTAAGGATAGCTACAACGTCGATGCCGTTGCGATTGTCGCCGCCGCGGCGGCTGTCGCCGATCAGGACTATCACCGACAGATCAGGGAAAAGGTTATTATCGAGAGACAGCGTCTGACTCGGGCATTAATCGGTCTCGGATTGCCTCCCTTGCCTAGCCAGTCCAATTTCCTGTTCCTCCAGGTGAGCCACCCGCCGGCTGCGCGGGTATACGAATCCCTCAAGGCCCGCGGAATCCTCGTCCGATACTTCAACATCGAGGGCATTAGGGATTTTCTGCGCATTACCGTGGGCACGCCGGAGCAGAACGACGCCCTGATCGCGGCCTTGAAGGAGCTGATAGGTTGAGCAAAGCGAAGAAAGCCAAAACTCGTCCCGCGCCAAGCCGGGCAAAACCCCGCCGGGCCTCTTCCGGGCGGCGCGCGGCCATTCGGCGAAGCACGCGCGAAACTTCCATCGACCTGAGTATTGATTTGGACGGGAGCGGGCGGGTCGAGGTCGATACCGGCGTGGGCTTTTTTGATCACATGTTGACCCATATTGGCCGACATGGGCTGTTCGACTTGAAGGTTCAGGCCCGGGGCGATTACCAGGTTGACGATCATCATACGGTTGAGGATGTCGGTATCTGTCTGGGCGAGGCCATTGCCCAAGCCCTGGCCGACAAGAAAGGCATCCGCCGATACGGGTTTTTCATCGCTCCGATGGAGGAAACCGTTGCTCAGATCGCCCTCGATCTTTCCGGCCGGTCGGCAATGGTTTACAAAGTCCGCTACCGCGGCTCCAAGATCGGACGTTTCGACGTACAACTGGTCGAGGAATTCCTGCGGGCCATGGCCGCGAACGCGAAAATGAACCTGCATGTCAGCGTACCTTACGGAGGCAACAATCACCACATAGCCGAGGCGATCTGCAAGGCTCTGGGTAAGGCCCTGCGCGTAGCCGTTGAACTGGACCAACGCGAAACGGCCGTCCCTTCAACCAAGGGGATATTGTAACCTGCGCGTCCGGCGCTTCGCTGGTTATAACCGAATAGGCCTGCCTACAATGCAAACAGCTTTTTAAGACGCTTGATCAGCTTGGCTTGCGTGGCTTCCTTGGTGTTGGTGATATTCCCCCAGTAGAGCAGGCTGTGCCGCCGGGCATCGTGTCGGATGCGGGCCAGCAGTTTTTCCAGCCGACGCACGCACTCTTTCAGGGTTTCGTTCTCCCCTTGGCGGCCGGTATTGATAATCACCACGTCCGATTCGACCACGGCGTGATAATCCGGTTGAAGTTGGATACGCGTGGTGATTTCGGCACCTATGGGGGAGTTGAGAAACTGTTTGATTTGAGATTCGGATATGTCCAACCGCTCGACCAGTTCCACTCGCCGGCAAGTATAGTCCGGCTGTTGATGATGTACGCCAACCCCGTCGTCCAGCCCGGCCATGTCAAACAGTCCGAAGATTTCCGAGGCAAACGAGGCGGTGTCCTGCATGACCGTGCGGAGCATGGCGGTCGCGTCATCCGGTGTACGCCATACGGTGTTAATGTCGGCCGGAGGGGGCATTACGAAAATACGATAATCGTAGGGATAAGCATGGCGCAGTGCCGGATCGGTGTCCGCCTCGACGAGGGTAAATCCGCTACGCTCGATCCGCCGCACTGTCCGCAAGCCGTCCGGTAGGATCTCGAACACCCGGTCGGGTGTATAGTGGATGGTATGCATCGAGGCCCAGCCGTTATCCGCGCGCCCCTCCGCCTTCCCATCCGCCGGAATGACCGTGTTGGAATGCTCGTCCGCAGCGACCTGCATTCGTAAGCAGTGGATTTGACGCTTCAGAACCTGCTCGGAGATTAACCGGGCAACGGTAGTTTTGCCTCCGCCCGCCGGCCCACTAATGAACAAGGTTTCCAAAGGCATACATGCTCACCGATACACGACAACGAAATGAAACTTATTCTTCCAATCGACGACTCTATTTTCAGTTATATCTATATGAGCAGAGTACTCGTTATTACCCGTTTTTTCCAACATGGTTTCCAACGTGCCGGCGGTGATGCTGCTGTTACCGGCGGCAACTCATCCTTTGGCCGGGCCTATCCTGGCACTGTCCAGTACGCTGGCCGGCAATCTGATTATCGTCGG
>JAAYCU010000291.1 GCA_012729595.1 Phycisphaerales bacterium | reverse complement strand
GCGATGATGTCCGCTATCCTGGCGATTCATGATGATCACTATCCCCAAGCCCTTGCTCGACCGGCCGCTTGATACCGGATAACATGCGCGCAAAACGCAG
This sequence comes from Phycisphaerales bacterium, assembly GCA_012729595.1. GTDB lineage: Bacteria > Planctomycetota > Phycisphaerae > UBA1845 > PWPN01 > JAAYCU01. Next base: position 1,612 of record JAAYCU010000291.1, on the reverse strand, counting down.
AGAAGTTTCGGTGTAAGGGCCTAAATTAATGAAACCGTTGTAACGAGTTCGAAAGGTTCCTAACTGTGCAACCAATCCACGTGACGATCTTGGCATTGGTATTCTCGATGACTTCTTGGGCTTGGTCACAAGGTTTGAAGGATCACCATCCAGGGCCTGCGACCGACCACATCAGACCCTGGACCGGCAATCCACGTTATTGGCAATATAAAAGCAAGCCGGTGGTCCTACTGGGCGGTTCCAAAGAAGATAATCTCTTTCTGAAAGAACATTTGGACTTGTTAGCCTCGGTAGGCGGGAATTATGTGCGTAACACGATGAGCTCGCGTGACGAAGGCAATATCTGGCCGTTCCATCGGCGGCCCGACGGGACGTACGATCTCGAACACCTCGATGACGAACATTTCCGGCACTTCGAGAACCTACTTCGTCTGGCCCTCGAACGGGACATAATCGTACAAATAGAAGTATGGGACCGCTTCGACTTCGCCCGCGAGCACTGGTTGGCCAATCCTTATCGACCGGCAAATAACGTAAATTACACACCGGAAAGCTCGGGACTGCGGAACGAATATCCGCGTCATCCGGGCAGCAACGACAACCCCTTCTTCCGTTCCATCCCGGCCCATGACAACAACCGTACTCTGCTGAAATATCAACAAGCCCAAGTGGATCGGATGCTGACCATCGCCCTTAAGTTCCCCAACGTGCTTTATTGCATGGACAACGAAACCAACGCGACGGCCGAATGGGGCGCGTATTGGTCGGACTATATCCGGGGCAAGGCCTCCGATGCCGGCGTCGAGATCCATACCACGGAAATGTGGGACAACTGGAACATCAAGGACGCTACCCACCTCCGGACTATTGACCATCCCGACATTTACTCCTTTATCGATATATCCCAGAACAACCACAACAAAGGCCAGCAACACTGGGACAACCTGCAATGGGCCTGGAACTATATAGCCTACCAGCCGCGTCCATTGAATCATGTGAAAATATACGGAGCGGACAGTGGGCGGTACGGAAGTGATAGCGACGGCCTGGAGCGATTCTGGCGCGGCCTGATCGGAGGAGCAGCCTCGCTCCGTTTCCATAGGCCGCTTTCCGGCCATGGCCTCAACGAACTCGCTCAAGCTCATCTCCGCAGCGCCCGTCTATTACTTGAGCAATTTGACATCTTCAACGCTTTACCCGATTCCGAAAATCAGCGGTTAACCAACCGAGCTGAGAACGAGGGCTATCTCAGCTTTATCGAGAACAAACAATATGCCGTATATTTCCCGGACGGCGGCTCTGTTCAACTCAAACTTGCGGAAGATGTTTCCGGGTCCGTTACCATACAATGGCTGGATATCGCCAACAGTAGATGGCAAGAGGTCGTCGACACCACTACCGGTACTAATATTGTATTAAAATCCCCGGCCAGTGGTCACTGGGTAGCGTTGATTCGGCTATAATGACAGCATGGTCAGCACAGGGTTATAGGCCCTTACACCGAAACTTCTCTGCGTTTTGCGCGCATGTTATCCGGTATCAAGCGGCCGGTCGAGCAAGGGCTTGGGGATAGTGATCATCATGAATCGCCAGGATAGCGGACATCATCGCG
>JAAYCU010000290.1 GCA_012729595.1 Phycisphaerales bacterium | reverse complement strand
CGCGATGATGTCCGCTATCCTGGCGATTCATGATGATCACTATCCCCAAGCCCTTGCTCGACCGGCCGCTTGATACCGGATAACATGCGCGCAAAACGCAGAGAAGTTTCGGTGTAAGGGCCTATTGATACTCCTCGCAATGCCAGACCCCGCCTTCCGGCTTGGGCAACACGCAGATTTTGGCATTGTCGCAGTTCATGCACAGGCCGACGTGTCCGTTGACGCTCGGCGCGGCTTTCGTCGGCGTCGGATCGGTCCGGCTCATCTCCGCGGCCGGCGCGGCCCCGAAGACCTCAAAGCTTTCACAGAAAAAAATGGGACGCCTCGGCCGGGTTCCTCCGTCGCACGCATCCGCGTTATCGCAATTCGTGCAGAGATCGCGGTAATGATCGGAGTCGTCGGGACGCATCCGCGTCCGTGTCATGGCTTCCGTACGATTGGGTGAGGGGCCTTTGGTCGGCATGGTAGGACCTCCTGTTCCGGAAATTCCCGGTTATCTTGCCGAGCCTGTTCTACGCCGAGATGCGATCCAGGAATCTGAATATGCAAAATGCTCAACGCTCCGGGTATTACCTGAGCACATTGCCTGCCATCAGCTTGCTCAGGATTCGGAAGGCGCAGTCATGGCAGCCTTAACTATTTGAGATATATGGATTAATAGATTGTGAAATATTTCCTGAACCTTGGCGACCGATCATGAAGCAGATTATCGGGATCAGTGAACAGGGGTGGGAATTTTGAACCACTGGGGCATAATTCCCCAGCAAAGAGCAGTCAGCGATCCTCCCTGGCTTCGATTTTCTTAAGTTTATCCCGTAGCGTCTTGCGGTCAATCCGCAGAACCCTGGCGGCCCGGGTTCGGTTTCCGCCAACGCTAGCCAGGACGCTGCGGATATATTCAGCTTCGACCACCGCCAGCGGGCGGGTCAGATCCTGTTCCTGGGCCACGGAGAAGCGCAGCGGTTCGGGCAGGTCCGGCACCTCGATACAATCCCCGTCGGTCATGACCACCAGACGATGGATAAGGTTTTCCAGTTCCCGTACGTTGCCCGGCCAGTGGTATCCGGTTTTCAGCACACGCATCGTCTCATCCGAAAACCGGGGCACGGGCTTACCTGATTCACCGGCGTACTTTTTCGCGAAATGGTGGGCCAGCAGCAGAATGTCGTCCCCCCGCTCCCGGAGCGGCGGCAGAGGGATCGCGATCACGTTCAGGCGGAAGTAGAGGTCCTCGCGGAACAAGCCCTTCTTGATCAGATCGGTTAGCGATTTATTCGTCGAGGCCAGCACCCGGACATCCACCTTTCGGCCGCGATTGGCCCCGACCATGTAGACTTCCCGGTCCTGCAGGACGCGGAGCAGCTTCACCTGCATGGCCAGGCTGGTCTCGCTGACCTCATCGAGGAAAATTGTGCCGCCGTCGGCCGTCTGAAAAAAGCCCGCCCGCGACTCGCCCGCGCCGGTGAAGGCCCCTTTCATGTAACCGAACAGTTCGCTTTCCAGCAGGCCTTCCGGGATTCCCCCGCAGTTGACCGGCACGAAAGCGGCCGCCGAACGTCGGCTGCTGTAATGGATCGCCCGGGCAACGAGTTCCTTGCCAGTGCCGCTCTCTCCCGAGATCAGGATGGTAGCGGAACTGCTCGCGGCCTTGCCGATGACCCGGAACACCTCCATCATCGGCGCCGACTCGCCGATGAGCCCGTAAGGCCGTGGGGGTGTGCCCAGGGCCTGGGCGTATCCGAACCGGCGCATCCGCAGCTTTTCCAGCGCCCGGCGAACGGCGGCCAGCAGCTCCTCGTCGGTAAACGGCTTGGCCAGGTATTCCTCGGCGCCGGTCTTGACCGCCTCGACCGCACCGGCGATCGAGGGGTAGCCGGTGACCATGATGACTTCCGTATCCCGGTGGTTGGCCCGAACGTGCCGGACCAGGTCGATGCCGCTGACTTTCGGCATTTTCCAGTCGGTGATAACCAGATCGATCGGCGTGGACTCGACGATCTGAATCGCTTCCGGAACGCTCGACGCGGTGAAGACCGCGAACCCCGCCGCCGAAAGGTTCCGCTGCAGCACCTCGATCGTGTTCGGCACGTCGTCCACGACGAGAATCGATGTCTTTTTACTCCGGGCGGTCATCCATCCGGTCTCCGTGAGTCTGTTCTGCGAGGTCGGCGGGAAGCTCGATCTCGAACCGGGCACCCTGCCCGGGCGCGCTCTGAACGCGAATCGTGCCGCCGTGCGCGGTGACAATGCCGTGGACCACGGGCAGGCCCAGCCCCGTGCCCTTGTTTACCTCCTTGGTCGTGAAGAACGGTACGAAGATCTCCTTGAGCACCGCTTCGCTCATCCCGATGCCGTTGTCCTGAACCGCGAGCAGCACATGATCGCCGGAGGAGCCCGTCGTTATCTCCAGGACACCGCCATCGGGCATCGCCTGGACGGCGTTGACCGCGAGGTCCACCACGACCTGGCACAACTGCGACGCGTCGGCGGTGATCTGCGGCAGATCCGCCGAGAGATGACGCACGATGTTGATACCGTTCTCGGTGCAGCGCCGTTCCAGCAGGCCGAGGGCTTCCTCCACCACACCGTTGAGGTTCAATCCGGCTTTTCGGGCGGGCATTTGCCGAGAATACAGCAGCAGGTTGTTGATGATCTGGCGGGCATGCAGGCAGGTGGCCACGATCTTGGCCAGATCCTGGCCTATGGCCGACGGCAGGTCGCGATGCTTCTGGGCCAGTTGAGCGAAGCCGAGAATGTTGCCCAGCGGTTCGTTCAGTTCGTGGGCGATGCCGGCGGCCAACTGCCCGAGGGTGGCCAGACGGTCGGCGTGACGGAGTTGGTCCTGGAGACGAAGCCGGTCCTCCTCCGACTGACGCCGTTCGATAATCAGGGCCAGTTGACGGGCCACCGCGTCAAGCAGGTTGTGCTCTTCCTTCAGGAAGGGGTCTCCCTGTTCGGCGGGCGGATCCCCGAGGTACACGATCTCGATACGACCTCGGCGGTGGCCGTTGATCCAGATCGGGGCCGACTGTACCCGGCCGTCTTCCCGGAACCCGGCGGTGACATAAGCCTGCCCGTCAAAGACGATCCGGCCGGCCGTCCATTCCGGGTACCGCCAGGCGGGAGGCAACAATTCAACGGCGTCCTGCAGAATCTCGCTCAGCGGGCTCCCGGAGCATTCCGCCAGACGGGCCAGACGGTACAGACACGTCAACTCCTTAACCCGCTCGCCCAAGGCAAGGTTCTGGATTTGATCGTTGTCCATAATTCGCCTCTTGCCGATATTCCGTTTCGCCTCCATGGCCTCGGGGAACGCGGCGGTCCATTCTCCGGGTTATTGCAACCCGAATTCCCGCAGCTTGCGGTATAGGGTTCGCGCCCCGATACCCAGCATCTTGGCCGTTTTTTCCCTGTTGCCGCCGGTCAGCTTGAGGGTATTGGCGATGTGAATCTTTTCCATCTGCTCCATGGTCAACCCGGCGGTGCTGGGAGCGGCGGCCAGGACGATATCCGTGCTGCCCCGCAGGTAGTCCGGCAGGTCATCCACATCAAGTTCCTGCCGGTCGGATAGGACTACCATTTGATTGATCACGCTTTTCAGTTCACGGGCGTTGCCCGGCCAGGAATAACCACCCAGGCGACGGACGGTTTCCGGGCTGATGGTATCGACTGCTTTCCCGTGCAAACGGGCCGCTTCCTTAAGGAAATGATCTATCAACAAGGGGATATCCTCCCGACGATCACGTAGAGGAGGTATCCGAATCATGGCCTGGTTAAGCCGATAGAACAGATCATCGCGGAATTGGCCCTCCTCGACCATCGCGCGAATATCCTGGCGAGTCGCGGCCACCACCCGCACATCGACCTTGCGAATATCGTTGGAACCTACGGGTATGATCTCACCGTTCTCCAACGTACGGAGCAGCTTAGCCTGCATAGGCAGAGGCATATCGCCTACCTCGTCCAGAAACAAGGTGCCCCCGTCAACGGCCTCGAACAGCCCCTTACGCTCGGAAACCGCCCCGGTAAAGGCGCCCTTGACATGCCCGAACAGCTCGCTTTCAAGCAGGTTTTCGTTCAACCCGGCACAGTTGATGGCCCGATATGATTTATCCTTTCTCGGCGAGTGGAGATGCACGGCGCGGGCGACCAGCTCCTTGCCGGTGCCGGATTGGCCAAGGATAAGCACGGTGAGTTTGCTGTCGGCCACCCGGCGAACCATCTTGATCAAGCGAACCATCTGCTCATTGCCGGTAATAAGGCCCTCGAACTCGACCTGCTTTTTGACCTGCTCGGCCAAGACCCGATTATCACGGTTACGGCGGGCTCGCTCCGCGGCTTCGGCTATCGGTTGCAACAACTCGTCGGCGACCGGCCGTCGATGACCGTCACCAAGAACCTGCACCATTGGGCTCTGGTAAGCGTTTAAGTCGTCCTGCCCCTCTTCGTCGATGCGGAGCATAACTACCTGGGCATCGGGGGCCAACCCTTGAATATGGGGCAGCCATTCGCGGTCTTCCGCGCGTTGAGCCATATCCAAGGTCGTGAGGATAACGTCCGGCCGACGGCTTTGCATACTGGCCACGGCCTCGCGGCCAGAGTGGACTACCAGACAAGCATGCCCCTCTTCGCGGAGCATTCCCGATAAACGCTCGGACCAATCACCTTCTTCGTCCACAATCAGAATAAACGCCGTTTCGCTCATGATTCTCCGGACCGCTCCGCGATCATCAAACACTAAAAAGACGGCATTATATGCGGAAATCTCGTTGGCGAAAATGCACGAATACGCGCGGAAAATGAACAATAAGGTTATCGACGGGGCGGACCGAAATCCTCCCGAAATTGACACGAACTGTCCCCCCGCCCCTCCTGCCTTGACGTTTACTCACTAAACCGCCGGGGTGAACGACGGCAGCACCCATCCGCCTTTCCGATCTACGGTATACGAATGGGAACCTAGGGTTCGGGATGAATCTGGACTAGCTCACAGATTCGGTCTTGCAGGGTTTGACATGAAAAGCCTGCAAGCCTTTATCCGATTCCACTAATTCAAATTCGACCGGCTGACCCTCCTTGAGGCTGCGGAAACCTTCTCCATCGATGCTGGTGTAATGGACAAAAATGTCCTTACCCTCCTCGGCTCCCGCAATAAACCCGAAACCCTTCTTCCGGTCAAACCATTTGACTTTGCCGGTGACCATGGCACCGCCTCCGGCGAACAAAAGGCTGACGATTAGTAAATGCGGTTCATAACGCGAACCCAAACGTCCGGGTGTCGTCAGCCCGAACTACACACCACGGACGGCATTACTATTGTGACGTGAATATTAGATTTTCCACAACGGGCAAAATAAAAATGTTGCCAGTGCGCGATAACCAACCATCCCAAAATGTCTTCCGCCAAGCTTAGGTCAATCTGCTGCTTTGTTCTTTTCGGCCATGGCGGCTTTACGGCTTAGTTTAACCCGGCCCTGGTCATCGATCAAAATCACTTTGACCTCCAGAAAATCACCGAGCTTACAAACTTCGTTGACCGAACGAACATAGCTGTCTGACAACTCACTGATATGACAGAGCCCCTCAATTCCAGGGCCGATCTCGATAAAAGCGCCGAAGTCCTTGATACTGACGACTTTACCGTTATATACCTTGCCCACCTTGGCGCCTTCGGAGATCTGTTCAACGATGTCCCGGGCTCGATTGGCCCCGTCAGCATCCATGCAAGCAATCATCACCGTGCCGTCATCCTGAATATCGATCTTGGCACCGGTATCAGCTTCAAGGGCCCGTATACCTTTACCACCGGGCCCGATAACCGCGCCTATTTTCTCCGGATTTATCTTAATAGTCAAGATGCGTGGGGCATATTTACTAATTTCGGCCCGTGGACGTTTCAGTACGGAAAGCATGTTCCGCAGAATTTCCAGCCGGACTTCCTTAGCCCGATCAAGCACCTTGACAATGGTCTCCGCGGAAATGACCCGTTCCTTAAGGTCCAATTGAATACCAGTGATCCCGCGTTGTGTTCCGGCCACCTTGAAATCCATATCGCCGAAATGGTCTTCCTCGCCAAGAATATCGGTTAGCAGAAGTCTCTGCTGCTCGTCATGAACGCTGCCAATGGAGATTCCCGCCACTGGTTGGGAGATGGGCACACCGGCATCCATCAGAGCCAGCGTACCACCGCAAACCGAGGCCATCGAACTGGATCCATTGGACTCGGTGATCTCGCTGACTAACCGGATCGTGTAGGGGAAATCGTCCGCGTTGGGCAGGACCGACGCCAGGGAGCGCTCGGCCAAGGCCCCGTGCCCGATTTCACGGCGGCCCGGCCCCATGATACGGCGGGCTTCGCCAACACAGAAGGGAGGAAAGTTATAATGCAGCATAAATTTCTTGCTGTACTCCTCGGCCAGCCCGTCGATGATTTGTTCATCGCGCATGGTGCCAAGAGTGGCGACCACCAGAGCCTGGGTTTCGCCACGAGTGAACAAGGCCGAGCCGTGCGTACGAGGCAGGAATGCGACTTCACCAGAGATGTTCCGCAGATCGTTTGGTCCACGACCATCCGTACGCTTGCCGGTACTCAATAGCTGCTGCGTGAAAACTACCTCCTCCAGATCATGCAATACTTTCCTGACGGACATACGATCATATGTCGGATTAGCCTCATCTTTTGGAGCCAGTTGATCCTGGACCTGCTCGTAAAGTTCCTTAATGGCGGTCTGACGTTCCTGCTTTCCGGCGATCTGTCGTCGGCGGACCAGTTCGTCATGGGCCAGATCGTAAACTGCCCGCTTGAGTTCGTCGTTGGACTCGGACGGCGTCCAGTCGCGCGGCTGACCGGCCTTGGCCCGTAACTCGTCGATGGCCGCCAGAATGGTCCTGATCGACTCCAGACCGAAAGCGATGGCCTGGGCCATGTGCTCTTCGCTGACCTCGCGGGCCCCGACCTCGATCATGTTTACGCCGTCCTTATGGCCGGCCAGAATCATATCCAGTTCGGAGATTTCCAGCTCTTCATAGGTGGGATTAACTATCAGCTTGCCATCCACCTTTCCAACGCGAACCGCGGCGATCGGCCCCTCGAACGGTGCCGAACTGATGCTCAAGGCTGCGGAGGAGGCATTGATGGCCAGAATATCTGAATCGAAGAGGGGGTCGGCAGCCAACACAAAAGCCTGAATCTGTATCTCGTCGTTGAAGCCCTCGGGGAACAACGGGCGGATCGGCCGGTCGATCATCCGCATGGTGAGAATTTCTTTTTCGGTCGGCCGCCCCTCGCGTTTGAAGAACCCGCCGGGAAACTTTCCGGCAGAATAGGCTTTTTCCCGGTAATCGACGGTCAACGGAAAGAAATCGATCCCTTCCCGTGGCTCGGCCCGCACTGCGGTACCCAGCACGACGCTTTCGCCGTAATACGCCATAACCGCCCCACTGGCCTGCTTGGCGATCTTCCCCGTTTCCAAGATGAGCGTACGTCCCCCGATCTGACATTCGACTCTGGTGACTTCCATGACTGCTTGTTAACCTCTGCAATATAAGCTGTTGACTCAGCGGGGAAACGGTCCTGACCCGCCTCCGGGCGGCATAATTTCAAGAAACACGAGTTCCGCGCAACCAATTACCATGCACACATATTTCGAGGAGGTATGTGGGTTGGGGGAGGGGAGAGAGCCGGATCGGTCCGTCCGTTCGGTTACTTGCGTAATCCGAGACGGGCAATCACTTTCTGATAGCGATCACGGTCGATCCCATTCAGATACTTCAACAGACTGGAACGCTGGCCGACCAACTTGAGCAGCCCTCGCCGTGAAGCGTGATCCTTCTTGTGGGTCTTAAGGTGCTCAGTCAGTTCGCCAATACGAGTGGTCAGCAGAGCAATCTGGACCTCAGGCGAGCCGGTGTCTTTTTCGTGCTGCCGATAATCATCGATGATCTGCCGCTTATTGTCCGCCGTTACCACCATATTGTCCGCCAACCTCGTCTTACAAGCCCAATGCACGGGCCGACTTACCCATCGGCCACCTACCCAAACATCGTCCTCACTTTCTCTTTTGTCAGCCCCACAATATATCCCGATCGATTCCCCCATGCAAGGGGCACCCCGGGATAATTTTGTTTCTTTTTTCCTCCGGTCGTTACCCAAATCCAAAAAAACGGATTGGACTGTGTTATTCATTCGGACACCCACCCCTGAGATGGCATGATACGATCCAAGGGACGAATTCCAAAGGCAAGAATACCCACGGATCGAACTCATATTCTGCAAGATACTGCTGGAAAAGAAGTTACGCATAAACATGGATGACTACTCAAGCAGCACCGGCGATACTCAACAAGGGGCGAGGTCAATTTCCCTGGTCAATCCAGGAGGCCCTCTTCTGGAAGCGGTGGCCTGGGAGCGGTGGACAAGGCTGCCCGCAACAAGGCATCACTGACCTCTTGACCTCCCCCCAGCCTGAGACATACTTGCCGGTCCCCTGCCGTATGCAAGGTCACAACGGCCGAATCCCCGACTAGATCGATCACCAATTGGACTCTATGCAGATCGAAAGTTTCTATTTGCGGCCGGCGTCGCGACAAATCGAATTTAATCAGTTGGATAACCCCAGGCGCAAACCGGTAATAACGCGACCGGCCAAGCAGAGCCATTAAAAAATATCCACCGTAAAGCACAAGGATAACAATCAGCAGAATTACATTGACAAACAGCAACTGCGGCCACTGCCCACTACGCGCGATATCGAGGATTATCAGATACAGCATCATGGCGACCGGGACCAGCAGAATCGCTGACCATAACGAGGGCTGGTTCGGCGGGAAGACCTCCGGTGCAAAGCTGGCGGTGACCTTCTGCGGCAAAGGCGGTGGATCGGCATAGAAATAGACATAAACCCGACGATTCCGCGGTAGCCACGGACGGACCAAGTTATCCCACACCACCGCCCGAGGCGGGATGCGTCTCCAAATGGCCGATACCAGCAGGCAATAACGGTGCAATCGTACCGCCGCTTCTTCCCAGCGCTTTCGCGCAATCGCCTCTTCTATTGCCCGGGCATCCGCGCGGGCCAGTAGCCTATAACGCAGCCACCCCGGCAATGAACGCAGTATAACATATGCCAGGCAGACCAAGGCGATCATTTCATAACGCAACACGATTTCAGCCAAAGTCGTGATCGGCCTTCCGAAAGGCCACAAAGACAAATCCATATGGTGCAGATAAAGCAATGTCCCAGCCGTCAAGGGTATAATCGCCGCGCCGGCCAGCAGCACCGACCATACGCTCAAACGCGGTCCAGGCGGCTTGGGAATCCACCACACCGCTACGGGCCCCACATATGTGATCGAAACATAGTTACTTAACACACGATATCTTCGCAAGCACAGGAAAGGCCTCGGCTCTCGATTAACTTGATCGGCTGCCATAGGTATCGCTCCCGCCGCCTATTGTCGTCGAACTGTGGATGCTAGTTCAACCTTGTGATTTTCCACATCGAGATTTCGCATGCTTAACAGCGTATCGCTAAGCGCCAGGGATTAAGGAGCTGGGCACGGGTGGACCGTCGAGGACCACCCAAGCCCGCCGATCCCTTTTGGCGACCTGGAAAGGCTTCAGCTCGCATATTTCACCCAACCAAGCCAGGGTAGCGACTTGGGCGTGCCGGTGCATCCGCCAAAAAGCCCGGGGCGCAAGAATCTGCTCGTTAAATCTGTCACGAATCAGATCTAATTCATGCGGGCTCAATGGATGGAAACATCGCACAGACCGAGCAACCGCTACCAGTCGGACCAACCCCCCGGCTTCCTTGAACCAGATCAGGTCACCGACGTCCAAATAGCCGTGCGGAGGTATCCCAACCCGTCCGATACGGCATTCAATCGTTTTATGCCCGTCCAAAATCATCCGCAACAAGGGCCGATAAATAATAGCTAGATGATGCCTCAATAATTAGTGCCCCACTTAGATAGTACGCAGGAAACCTTTTTTAAAAAGCACAACTTTCACTATCTTAAACTGTCACTATCTTCGGGTAAATCCCCACTTGCGAACTCTGGCGAGCTTGACTACAATGATGCTGTAAGTGGACTAAACCCTGGGTTCATTTTAGGAATAGAAAGCTATGGCCGTAAGACATCATATCAGAGTACTGGTCGTGGACGATGATCCGCAAGACTGCAAAACGGTGGGCATGATTCTTAAAGAGCATGACTACCATGTGCAGTCTTACTCTCAACCGCGGCAGGCCGTTCAAGCCGTCCGGAAAAATCCTTTCGATGTTGCTCTGGTCGACATCAAAATGCCGGATATGAATGGCTTGGAAGTGGTGGAAAAGGTCAAAGCGGAAGATCCTCGCATAGCTGTACTGGTCATGACCGCCTATCCGGACATACAGACCGCAGCGGAAACGATGCGACTGGGTGCCAGGGACTACATCACCAAGCCTTTCCGAGAGGAACAGCTCCTCGCAGCCGTCGAGCGGGTCTCCCATGAGCTTGGGTTGATTTACACGAATGAAGGGGAGCTGAACCGCCTCATCGGCCAGCGTATCCGGCAGGAGCGGCTGAAACAGAGCCTAACCCTCCGCCAGCTTTCCGAGCGTTCGGACCTGACCACCTCGCAGCTTTCGCAGGTGGAACTGGGTAAGAACGCCGCCAGCGTCTGGGCCTTGGCTAGGATCAGTGGCGCGCTGGGCAAGCAGTTGTGCGAACTGATTGCCGGCCTATAATTGAGCAGCGTTGAGTAACGAACGTTTCTCAAATAATGATCGTATTGTTATCGCGGCGCAGCCCCACAAATGTGGGTCTGCGCTGTTTTTTAGTCCGGCGGCGAAGGATAGTCTTGATTACAATGAAAGCTGATAAGAAAAAAACACCCGTAGTAGAAGGCGTGGAATTCGCCAAGGCCGTCGCCCGTATCGCAGAGGAACACCGTGCCGAAGACGTGGTGGTTCTCGATCTGCGTGGTTTAACATCGATAGCTGACTATTTCGTGATCGGAACCGGCACTTCGGACCGCCAGACCCGGGCAGTTATCGACCGGATCGACGCGCATTGCCACGAGATCGGCCAAAAAAGATTTGGCTTGTGTGGCTACGATACGGCCACCTGGGTGTTGGCCGACTATGTTGACGTGGTCGTGCATATGTTCGATGCAGAGCATCGGCGCTATTACGACCTCGAACTGCTATGGGGGGACGCCCCGCGAGTGGAATGGGAAAACGGAAAGGCTTAACTTGATAGCCGCACCCATCACTCAACCACGTTCATATTGAGGTTTGCAGGGCTGATGTGGGCCCTTGGAGCTTCTGATGCAATTTAAAGAACCACGCCTGGAGGGCGTGGTTCTTTACTGCCTTACATAGGACTTCATTATATTGGCGCGGCCACCACCATTTCTTACGCAGCGCAAATACATCGATCACGTCGCCGACCAGTGAGAGGTAGTCCACCTTAATCGAGTCCAGAAAGGTGTAGAGCGTCTCCGCCTATGTATCCTTCGTACACAGATGAATGTCCGATATCCAGACATTTCGACAGTTTGATGACCTGATCCTCATCATCGGACACCGGCACCGGCGGCGCGTAACGTTCACCGTCATCCGTCCTATTTGACCTTACCAACCACGCAGCGCCCGGCTAACTCCTCTCCAAACCGCTCGATCGCCGCGAGGGCTTCGGTTCGTCCGTCTTTTGTCTCGCGACGCAGGTTTACCGCGATCTCGTCCGCCCGGGCCAGAAAAGAACGCAACACGTCTCCGGTCACCTGGTTCCGCTTGATACACATACCCATCCTGTCGCCGGGCGGGCAAAACCGGCCAGGGGTGGGCAGGTGAAAACCGGCCATCTTGAGGAGTTGGTGATTCGTGCTAAAGCCTTCTTTGGTCCATGGTGGACCGAGGAGGCTGGGCATGGCGAAT
>JAAYCU010000289.1 GCA_012729595.1 Phycisphaerales bacterium | reverse complement strand
CTTTACGTGTGGTCCGTGCTGGCATGATCGTCGTCCTCCATAACGCCACTATGCCCAAGGCCGCCTTCCATGGCCGCCCACCTACCTATCTATCGAGAAAAACCCCGCCAAAACTGTCACGGACCCCTGCCCCTTGAACATCCCAAACCGAGCATCAACGGCAATCCCCTTCGTGATCGAGCCAATGGAACTATCCGGTCGGGGCGGTTTTTAGCAAGCGGGTATTCGTTCGCAAACCCTTGATGATCTTGGCGAGTTTGCCGTCTGTTTGTGCACCGGACAACCCGCGTAGCAACCTCCATAGGCGCCGGGGACGCAGGACATAGGACAGGGCAAAGAAACTGGCGTAGGTGAATAGAATCATGCCGCGCAGGCCCCTGTCGGAGATATTGGGATGCCAGGATCTATAGTTGCGGAAATCCATGTAGCCGAAGATGGAATCAAGATACTCATCGTTCATGTCTAGACGGCCGGCGGACTGAAGCTCGCGGAAGATGGGAGTATTGGGCAAGGGGGCCAAAGCCGCGATATTGATTTCGTGGAAGCCGGCGACCGCGCAACGCAACACCGTTCGATAGGTTCGCAACAGGTCACGCAAGGTTTCGAAGGGAAATCCGAAAATGAAAGCGGCCTGCACACGGATTCCCGCGCGCATAGCCACGCGAGCCGAGGCGAAAACATTATCGATCTTGATCTTCTTGTTGATCCGTTCAAGCACACGAGGCGAGCCGGACTCGATAGCATAAGTGAACTGCCGACAGCCTGCGGCGAACATGGCCCGCGCGACCGCTTCGTCGATGGCTTCACTACGTGTTCCGGCTGGCATCTGCCAGGAGATGCTCAGACCGCGTTTGAGGATCTCGTTGCAAAAGGCCAACGTCCAGTCCTTGCGGACGATGGCCGTCAGATCCTCGAAGTGAAAATCGTTTACGCCATAACGATGCATGTATAGTTCCATCTCGTCCACGAGGCGGACCGGATCACGCGGAATCCAGCGTGTCGTCCAGGTGCCGGAAGCGCTGCAGAAACTGCACCGATATGGGCATCCACGTGTGGCCAGGATGGGCATGGACCGCCCGTCCGCGCTGCCGTGCGGTTGGCGGAGGGCGATATAGCCTTCGATGTCGAAATGGTGCCACGCTGGGAGCGGGATGTCGTCGATGTTGCGAATGCGTTCGCGCGGCGGATGAGTGACAATGCGGTCGCCCACGCGTCGAACGAGCCCCGGCAGATCGTCGAGAGGTTGTCCCTGCTGCAAACGATCGCATAACTCGACGATAGTCACTTCGCCTTCGCCGACCACGCAGAGATCGACACTGGTTTCGTTCAGCACCTGCTCGGGCAAGGCGGTGGCGTGTTCGCCGCCGACCACCAGCATTTTGTTAGGCCAGCGTTTTCTGAGCAGCCGCACCAGCTCCCGCAGGTAAGGCCAGCTTGAGGAGAACATAATACCGATCCCGATGAGATCGGCCCGTGGATCGACGGCCTCGACGATCCGCTCGAAGGGTTCCCCACGCAGAGCCTGTCCCTGAACCCGCTCTATATGATTAAAATCACCGGCCACCCCATCTATCACGCCGACACGGTGCCCGGCGGCTTCCAGGGCGGAGGCCAGGTACGCCAGCCCTAGTGGTGGTATCGCGACTGCGGATACATAATTCGTGGCTGAGATTCTCTGTGGTGGATGGATCAATTGAATATACATGCCGGCAACCCAAATATACCTTGTATCATTGGTGTCCGGTTAACGGTTTTTGAATATGACGTAATCCTTTATGTTTCAGTAGGTTAGGCTGAGAATTGCGTTTTTTCGATTTCAACTCGGTACAGCATTCAGGCCATAATCCTCCCTTTT
>JAAYCU010000288.1 GCA_012729595.1 Phycisphaerales bacterium | reverse complement strand
GCGATGATGTCCGCTATCCTGGCGATTCATGATGATCACTATCCCCAAGCCCTTGCTCGACCGGCCGCTTGATACCGGATAACATGCGCGCAAAACGCAGAGAAGTTTCGGTGTAAGGGCCTATTATAGCCTCGCCAAGGTATCCTCAAAACCTGCACCAAATTTAGCGCAACCGGGATTACCGGGCGACACATGTACTACGTACGTGAATAGCCGTAGGTTTATCTTGATGGAGCCCGACGCCGAACCCTAGCCCGTCCGTCTTGAAACGTTCCAGCGGGACAGTGGTCCGTTGTCGATAAGGCCAAGGCCACCTCGATCATCAGAGCGCTGGCCCATGCATGGGGAGCCGCCCAATAGCTGAAAAGAATCTTTGGGATCAGTTCTGGCAACTGACCAGTGGGACTAGTATTGGCCAGTACTATCCGCACTTCTTCCATCGCCCTCTCCCGATGCTTATCGCGATCGGTCGTATCATTTGTGGTATTCGCCATCCTTAAATGACACAACGCCAGCCACAACGTGTTAACGCAACCGGGGCCGCCCCCCATATACGATTCGCCCTCGAATCGCAATATGGCTTTGCCGTTGTTCACTTCCGAACGCAGGTTACGACTGACACTTTCCAAAGTGTCGGTGGCCAAGGCACGATCTTCCGGTCTGCGCAGATCCAGCACCTCCCACGGGTCGATCAGCCCCATGACCGAGGAATCTAGCGTGGTATCAGGCTGGCCTTCAGGGGTAAGCCGTCGCAGCCAGCGTTTGCGATCCGGATTCCAGAATGTACGGATCAACTGATCCCGCATCGCCTCACGTAATTGCTTGCCTGTTCTTTCTGGTTCAAGGCCGAAGACTTCATGAGCCTCCTTGAGGGCCGCAATCAATCCCGCCTGCGTATAAGCGAAGGTGCCTTGACAATTTTCCCAGAGGTCGGTTGCGCTACGGTGTAGATAATTAGCGTCCACGTACTCCAGCAAGGCCTGTGTTGCCTTGGCAGCCGTCGGGCGGAAAAAGTCGACGAATGATTGTCCCTGTTTGCGCAATAGTCTAGCCAGTCGGCCCGCGGAGTGGACCATGGCACAAGTTTGGTCCAGTTGGATTTCCTGCTTAAGCACACACCACGAGGCAGCCGGTGTACCATCAACCCAGTACCGTTGATACCAGTGTCCGCTGGGGAGTTGCGTCCGAGCCGCCCATTCAAAAAACCGACGCGCCACCTCGGTGCTGCCGATTCGGGCCATCGCCAAGGCACATACCGCAGCATCACGCGGCCAGCAGTAGCCGTAACCGCCGCTTAATTCATAGCCGGGATCAAACTCGGGGGCGGCGAGAAACGCCCCTTCCCGCTCGTCATACAAATCATGCAACGAAATGACCGCCCGATGGTAGGCCTCCGTCAATTCCGGAACCGGGCAGGAACCGGCCCCGGACAATTCCTCGAGCACGCGATTATTGGCCTGGCTGACCGCGTCGTTGAATTTCGTAGTGGTCAACTGTCTGACATAGGTTAGCGCGTTATGGATGGTCGGGGCGCCGGCCAGGACCAGCACTGTCTGCCAGCGAGCTTGATTAGTGGGCTCGAACGCCACCGCGAAATCAACCCGCCCAATGGACTGGTTCGACCAGCCCAATTCGCCGGAACGCATCGCCTGCTTGGTCGGTGATTCCTGGTCCGGCTGCCACGTGCTGCACTGAGCCCTAAACGGCTCGGTAGCCCCTACCGCCAAAACCACATTGCGAAAATGCTGCACAACAGCGTTATGCTCTGGGTACACTTGGACGGCGTTACGTTCCGCTGCGTCACCGGCGGCTATGCGATAGTAATGCATAAACTGTAGCGGCCCGACCTCAGGCCCTTTGCTGACTACTATACGGCGCAACAGGGCTTGCTCGCCTGGAGGCAATACATCGCAAATCTCAATGCTCAGAGAAAATATTTTATGTTCGAGTCGGGTTATCAGTACATTGCTGGCCGACTGGAACGATTGCGTGCATTGCCAGCATTCCGCGAAATTCCATAGAAAAGCCTCACCCTGGAGTGGCTTAATCAGCCGGATGGCAGGCATACCCTCGCGGATGTTCTGGGCAAAATCAATGCGTGGGTAAAAGAAACCCATGATTTCGCCACTTCGTCCAAAAGTAGCCAGGCTCAGAGAATTGCTTGCGGCGGCGGTAGGAATATAAAAATTCATGCAGTCCGTTTCCAAAAGAATCAGTTATATCGAAGCATTCCAACCTAAAGTTTATCGGCCACATCCAAGTCTTAAGTATAATCCGCCTTGGTCTACCAGGTCATCTTGCAACATATACGCTGACAATGTTTAAGCTTCCACATAATCTACGCAGATAATAGGTGGCCGGTAACTGGTGCTTGGGTTTTTGACGTGTAAGGGGATCAAATTCGCATTGGATAACCCATTATGGCAAGATAGGTAATTTTTCGAACACTCAAGAAAAGTTAGCGGACGTTAACTTTCGTTTTTTTAGCCTTTCTCAGGAATTATGCATACAGGCGGTCTATAATGCTCCAAGGATAGTAAAGGTATGTTATAGGCTCCGCTCGCGAACAGAAGACGAAGTATCGTCGGGATCCGGAGCCCCTTGAAGCACTTGGGCATATGGGGCTAATGGAGGATCAACACATGGAAAAGCTCAGATTACACATTAACGGAATGGTCTGCGAAAATTCCGTTAAACAGGTAAGTCATTTGCTGGAAAATATGCATGGCGTCACGAGAGTGGAGGTGGACACTCTGGCACGGACAACTGTGGTGGAACATGACGAGCGGGCATGCGCCGTCGGTGACGTACTAAAGGCCATTTCCTTGGCAGGGTACCAAGTCGATCGATTCGAGCTAGCCCTTTCCAGTAATATGGATGCGGAAGCTATCCCTGTTGGATATTAAGTAACCACAAGCAACGGCCTTAACACCCGGCAATGTTTACATGGACAGCATGTGCTACATGCGCCCTGACATGCCATTCTGGCCGTGGTTGACGGTCGTGCCTCATGAGCGTAGAACGCAATAGCGTATTCGTTTGAGCGCATAAAAATGCGACGCGAATTCGCCACGCCCGTCTGGCCCTTCAGAGTATTTGATCAGATTGCTCGACCGAAGATGTCGCCACCCTTGGCCGTCCTCCGGAAGTAAGTTCTCGTTCAGAGTCTTTCTCCAATCCAAGTACCACCCGTATGGGTTAAGTGATCCCGCTTTGCCGTTTGCCTTTTCCTCGACTTTGCGGTTTTCCCTGGATGGGATTCCCTGGACACAGTTCAGTATCCAGTAAGATCCTCTCTTCGAGTTTCTCCTTCCTGAGTATTACCCAACCTGACCTAGTCGCTTGACCACAGCCAAACGACTCCTCTCATGGGCTTAGGCTCCCTACGGCACAGATCGGAAACGACGATCCACTGCACACGGGCTTTGCCTGCCCGCTACGTTCCGCCTTCAGGGTTTGGTTACCCTCTTGACGGTTTACGCCCATCGCTTCCCAGCCGGTTATTTTTCGCACCGGCAGCGCTCTTGGGATTCCCCTTCGGAGCTTTCTCCTCCCGAAAGGCTTTCCGGCAGATTAGCACCGGAAGAAACCCGCCTACCGTTTCTCTGGCCGCTATTCACCCCGTACTTACGAGATGCCGGCACGGCCAGCCGCGATTCCCGGGTTTGAACCTCCCGAGAGTCCCTGGCGGTTGCGAATGCGTTTAACATTGCTCCCGCTGGATGCTCCCTTGGGTTTCGCCCTTCTAAGGCTCACTCGCGAAAACCTTGACCGGGATTTCGCCCGCTCTCCTCTCGCGCCCTTTGTCACTCGGCGGGAACCGCCGAACGACCGGTGCCTCAGAGTATCAATCGGCCTCCGCCTGGCTTCTTCCTTACGTAAAGCGGTTGGCTTACGCAGGGATGAAGCGGCCTTTATAGGGTTTTTGCACCCAGCTTTTCCTGAACATTTGAGTAAGTTCTTTCCCGGGCTATGGGTTCACCTTTCGAGGTGTCGTGCATTACTGCCGACTGCCCTACGATCTTTGGGAAAAAATCACTCTCCCGCAGGTGCTCAGGATCGCTCGGGTACCGGGCATTAGCGACCTTCACGTCGCAATATTATCCTAACACACAAACCACAAAAAAGCAAGAATAATCGTGTTTTTTTGGAAGCAAAGAGCTGTATTGCATGTGAATAACAGATGAAATAACGAATCTTATTATTCGCAAAACCATTAGAACATTCGACTCTGAGAATAGGAATCGCCATTCAATACGGATACCCGGCACAGCCCTAACGTTTCGTTAACTTCAATTACGGGCGAGCGGGCTTGTGACGCATTTCGGCGAGGAGCATGAGCATCTTGGAACAATAATGACTCATAACATTCTCACAACCACGCTACTAAGCCGGATTCCTGAGAGACTGAATCGGGCTGATAACCATATCAAGATCGGCCGGCGGCGTCACCGGCACGGAAGGTCATATAATCCCCACGCATGGGGCGGCGGCAAGGAGTATTGCTCAGCTATCCTTGCATGATTCAAAATAGGACGAAGACTAACTGGGGGCATTCGGGACTTGGCCTAGTCGGTATTATTCGCCGTCATTTTTTCGCGAGGCCCGTGGCCGATCAACCGATTAATCCATTGGTCGGCGATGATGTATCACCGATAATTGTCAAGGAAGTATCGAGAATAGCGTAACAAGCAGAATTATACGGCATGATAATTCGACCGGTATTTCTCCTTGCCTCCTAGTGAATACCCGATGAAGCATCTGTGAAGACAAATACCAATGGTTACCGGTGCGTGGAGAGGTAAAATCGTGCAAACTGTTCGTAAAGCGCTGGCGCGTCTTGGTTGGCCGGTCGGTAGCATGACCGACAAACAAATCAAGATCGAGTTGTACCGTCGATGGTTTGCCTCTCAGCCGGAAGATACGGAAACCGACGCCCCTCTTACCATGGCTTCGGCCGGAGGTATTTTCACGGCCTTGGCGGCCGAAGGAAACCTTGATGTCCTGGGTTGGTCGCCGGAAGACGTTGTTCCCTCGGCTACTCATGTCGAGGTTCTGGCCCCCTCGGAGCAGGCGTTGTTCTTGCGAGGCAATGAGGAACAGGATTATGCAGGACACGAACGCCGCAGGGCTGCGCGAGAGCCGGCCCGCGAGTTAATCGGCTGGCATTCGCCTCTGTGCAATGAGGAAGCTTCGACAGGATGGCTCGTGGATCGGTCGGCCACTGGCTTGGCCTTCATTGCTCCGGCCAACGCAGCTCCCGTCGCCGGACAGGAGATCATACCCACCTTACATGCCCGGACCGGTGGATCCGTTG
>JAAYCU010000287.1 GCA_012729595.1 Phycisphaerales bacterium | reverse complement strand
TTTGATCGGCAGTCATGTCAGGTCTCCTGATAGTTGGTCCAGGAGAGCGCGCTCCCGAAATCATCACCAGGAAACCCATCGGATGGACTGACCCAAAAGCTTGAGCCATAATAGCGCTGTCGTACTAGGGCATCGAGGTTGATAAAGAGAGCGTCCGCTTGGCAATAGGCGGCAAGTTCGATGGCCTGTCGTACAACGCCTCTTGAAATACACTGTTGCAGGCCTACCGATGGCACACGAATCCTATCGCTCGCGGCGGCAGCTTTATCGGGCGCTGATGAAGACATGCTATTGCCCCAGAACATTGCGTAGCCATTATGCCCAACCGGACTCGTAATGCCCGACGTCTATCCGAGCATCTACATTAAATTATAGGTCCACGCGGGTAGTCCGGTGGCATGACATGCCAATCTCATCGACTTCCTGGAGGGGCGAATTCGGTTATCCGGAGCGATTTTTCACCTTACGGCGGGTAAGACGCACCGGACAGAACAGCCTTCCTGCAGTCAGGGACATGGCGAAGTCGGCGTTGAATTTATGTTTTATAGCAAGCGGTTACCGAAGCAGCTCGCGTGGGTCTGTGATTTGACCGGTAACCGCGCTGGCTGCCACGGTCAACGGGCTGGCCAGAAATACCTCCGCGTCCTTGCTGCCCATCCGTCCCGGGAAATTTCTGTTGGTACTGGAGATGCACCGGAGTTTTTCATTAACGCGGCCGAAGGTGTCCGCCGGTCCGCCCAAGCAGGCGGCACAGGAGGCCGGGCCGAGTTGGCAGCCGGCGTCCAGGAAAATCTTTTCCAAGGGCACGTCCTTATAGGTGGTCGAGCGCATTTCCGCGTGTACCTGGGTGGTCGCCGGCACGATAAAGGTCGGCACCTTTACCGTGCGATCCTTCAGGATGCGAGCGGCGGCCAGAAAATCAGTCAGCTTACCACCGGTGCAACTGCCGATGTAGGCCCGGTCGATCCTGGTATCCTTAAGGTTGCGGGCCAGATCGCGGTTGTCGGGGGAGTGGGGCTTGGCCACGGTCGGTTCGAGATCGGCGGTTCGATAGACTTTTTCGAAATCGAAGGATACGTCCGCATCGTTGGCGAAGGCCTGCCAGGGTTTATTGGTCTTGCTTTCGAGGAAAGTGCGCACTTTGTCATCCACCGGGATCACTCCATTCTTGCCGCCGGCCTCGATGACCATGTTGCACAGGGTCATGCGTTCCTCGATGTTCAGACTCATGACCCCTTCGCCGGAAAACTCCATGGCCTTGTAAGTTGCCCCGTCGACGCCGATATCGCCGATTATGGTGAGGATCAAATCCTTGGCCATCAAATAATCCGGGAGGTCTCCGTCGAAGACAAAACGCATGGTCGGCGGGACTTTGAGCCACAGCTTGCCGGTGCCGAGGACAAAGCCGGCATCGGTGTTGCCGATTCCGGTGGCGAACTGGCCGAACGCCCCGGCCGTGCAGGTATGCGAGTCGGTGCCGAGCAGAATTTCACCGGGGCGGGTGTGCCCCTCTTCCGGCAGGGCGACATGGCAAACCCCCTTGTACGAGGTCTGGCCCGGGTCTAGATAGGGGTTGGGCATCCCCTCGCCCTTGATAAAGTCGGGGTCGTAGTAGTATTTGATACCCTGCTCGCGTACGAAATCGCGCAGAATGTCGATATTGCGATGGGCTTTCGTGTCGGCCGTGAAGATGTAGTGGTCGGGAATGATTACGACCTTTTCCGGATCCCAGACCTTAGCCTTTGGCCCGAAATTCTCCTTGAATACGCCAATGGTACCCGGCCCGCAGACATCGTGGGTCATAAGCACGTCGATGTTGACCCAGACGTTTTCGCCGGGGCTGACGGACGGTTTTCCCGCATGACAGGCCAGAATCTTTTCAGAGATGGTCATACCCATCGGATTGTTCCCTTTCGGTAACCTGGCCGGCGGCCGGTTCGCTTACCACCGCGACCGGAGCCGGACCATTCCAGACGGAGGGTGGTCACGCCCATTGTATCCCGGAGGGATCGCCGCGACAACATGCACGAAACCGGGACGAGGCGCTTGCGTTCTTACGTTCGCCTTATTTTGC
>JAAYCU010000286.1 GCA_012729595.1 Phycisphaerales bacterium | reverse complement strand
TTTGATCGGCAGTCATGTCAGGTCTCCTGATAGTTGGTCCAGGAGAGCGCGCTCCCGAAATCATCACCAGGAAACCCATCGGATGGACTGACCCAAAAGCTTGAGCCATAATAGCGCTGTCGTATTAAGAGGGGGTAGGATAGTTGCTGTCCCGGCGAATGTCAACGACTTACGAAACACGTTTCAGATCCCAGATTCAAGCAGCCTTCCGCTTTCCTCCAAAACGCATAGCGTATAGACGCCGACAGCTTCAAATGTTAATCTGCCCATATCGTGGGGACCGGCCAAGAACACCGGCCCTTAATACCCAACAACCTTGGAGGCCCGGCCAACGAGTACCATATGCACCCTTTCCTTTTCAATATCCCTTTGCTGAACCGTCCCATTCCCGCCTATGTGGCTATGGTGATGATCGCCCTCTTGGTGGGCGTATGGTGGGCTGGACGGCTGGCTAGAAAATTCAAGGCCGACCCCGAAGTAATCCTGAACATGGGCATCCTGATTTTGGTTTTCTACGTTATCGGGGCCCGCACTTTTTATGTAATCCACTACTGGGAAACGGAATTTGCCCAGGATCCCAAACGAGCCTTTTTTATCTGGGGCGGTGGTTTCGAATTCTACGGCGGTTTCATCGGGGCCTTTACCGCCTGCTGCTTGTATCTGTTAATCGCGAGGCTTCCCATTCGCCTTTATGCCGACTTGTTTGCGCCCCCCTTGATGCTGGGGGCAGGGCTGGGACGTTTGGGTTGCTATCTGTTCGGCTGTTGCTGGGGATCTTTGTGTCCGGCCACCCTGCCTTGGGCGGTCGAGTTCCCCTACGCCAGCCCGCCGTATCATGCCCATTGGGAACAACGGTTGGTCACGGTTCCCGCCGAGCTGCTGGCGATTGACTCTGTCGGCCGGGCAAGTCCGATTTCCCGAGAGATTCTGCAACTGACCCCGGAGCAACTGGAAGCGTTTCGCCAAGCGTCCAAGAAGGTTGCCACGGACATGGACAAGGCCCGGGCCGCCGGGAACACCAAACAGGCCGACCGTCTCGAAAGCCAGCTTCAGGTGTTTTTACAACTTCGGCCGGTGCTTCGCCATTTCGACGACTATCAAGTCGGGCCGGCGGATTTGCGGGCCTTGGTCGAGGCCAAAGGGCTGCATAGTCGGCCGGTCCACCCGGCTCAGTTGTATTCCGCGGTTGGCCCGCTTCTGCTAGCCTGGATGATGGCCCTCTATTTGAACCGGCGCCAACGACAAGGCATGGTCATGCTCCTGACCATGGTCCTGTACAGCATCGAACGCTTTGTCGCCGAGATGGTGCGGGCCGACAATCCACTGGACACTTTCGGGTTGACCGTCTCGCAAGGCATCAGCCTGGCCCTGCTGGGGATACTACTGCTATGCTATCTGTGTCTTCGACGTCTCCCGTTGCAGTCTCCCTGGCCAGCTTTTCGGGGCCGACCTGCGCAGATGGCTTCCGCCGAAGGTGAAAACCAAAATGACGCCCCACCGGGCAATCCCAGTCCACCACCGCCCCCTTGACGAATCGGCCGCTCGTTCGTACCGTCTTGGCGCTTGACCGCCCCGGTGAACAGGCGGGTTATTGTCTTTTGCTTATGAGGAATCCAACGGTGCAGCTTGCAATAGAAAAAGCCTCCACCCTGATCGAGGCCCTGCCGTATATCCAGGAATATTACGGCAAAATCGTGGTCATTAAACTGGGCGGATCGGTCATGGACGATCCGGCCACGGAGCGTGAGCTGCTCCGCGACGTGGCCTTCATGAATTACGTTGGTATGCAACCGATCATCGTGCATGGCGGTGGCAAGGAGATCACCGCAGCGATGGACGACGCCGGCCTGGAGGCAAATTTCGTCCAGGGATTGCGCTATACGGACGAACGCACGCTGACCATCGCCGAGCAGGTATTATGTGGCCGAATCAACAAACGACTGGTCGATACCCTGGAATCGCTGGGGGTGGCCTCCATCGGACTGAGCAGCCTGAGCAGTTGCGTACTCTTTGCCGAACGAATGTATCTCACCGGCGAGCAGAATCGACGATTAGACGTAGGCTTTGTCGGGCGAGTAGAACAGGTCAACGCGAAAATCCTCCAGGTTTTGTGCAAGGCCGATACGGTGCCGGTGATCGCGCCGATCGCCCGGGACCGTATGGGGGGCAAGCTCAACGTGAACGCGGACACCGCGGCCGGGGAGGTGGCTGCCGCCGTCCAGGCGGAAAAACTGGTCATGGTTTCGGACACGCACGGCATCCGGGAACGCCGGGAAGATCCCGACTCTTTTCGCCCGAGCCTGAGCCGGGCGGAAATTGACGCGTTCATGGCCGGTGGCATCATAGACAAGGGGATGATCCCGAAGGTGCAGGCCTGCCTGCGGGCCCTGGACGCCGGCAACCGCAAGACCCATATTATCGACGGGCGTATTCCGCATTCCCTGCTGCTGGAAATCTTTACGGATCGCGGCGTGGGTACGCAAATCTTGCGATAAACGCCTTTGAATCGCTTGGATAACTGACTCGGGAGAAACGCCATGCCCGGTTGGAAATGGACGGATATCGAAGATATCGCTATCGCTCTGCACGAGCAGCGTCCTGACCAGGATCCCTTAGAGGTCCGCTTTACCGACTTGCATGCCTGGGTCTGTGCCCTGGAGGATTTCGACGACGACCCCGACGCCTCCAGCGAAGGGAAACTGGAGGCCATCCAGATGGCCTGGCTGGACGAATACCAAAACGCCGACTAGCCCCGATCCAGACCACTTAATACGCCGACACATATTATCTAAACACATATGCCCCAAGTATCGCATTCAGAAGCATGAATACGGCCCATGATGCGCGAATACCGAATCCGCCGGGCCGGAAAGGCTTACGTCATCTGACGGTGTGTGCGGTCATATATCCCTCGGCTGCCCCAGAGGAATATGTCGCACTGAACCGTCAAACACAGAAAATACCGTACGTCACAACCACACCGATCGTGCCTGGACTCAGCGGCGTTCCTGAAGTGAAACGTATTGGGGTAACGGTCTTTTCCCAACCGCCGATGCAAACTCCCACCCACGACCTTCGCTAAATACTAAGGCCCTTCAACAGGTCGGCGGCTTGTCGGTACCGCCGAAACAATTGATGAATATGTTAAAATCCACTTGGTCAATATAACCGTCGCCGTTCAGATCTGCGTCCTCGCAACCGGCCGCCGGCGGGTTGCCGCTGCCCCCGTAGCAACGCTGCAAATAACCGAAATCTTCCAGGTCCACGTCACCGTCAACGTCAAAATCCACCTTAAGACGCACCAGCACCTGCCAGGTCGCGTCGTCAGAACCTTCGCTGTTGGTCGCCCGGATCGTGATGGTAACTTGACCGGCCTGAGCACCGATCGGCGTCCAGCCGCTGACTAAACCGCTCCCGCTGACCTGCAGACCCGCCGGCCCGCTGATTACCGACCAGGTCGGATAAGGAGTACCCTGCGCCAGGGTCAGTTGTTTGGTATACGGCTGACCGACCAGGATCATATCCGGGCTCGGGGTTACCTCCGCGATTATCGGAGGTTGCGGCGCATTTCCGCGATCAAGCAGCAAGGCCCAATCCTCGTCGGTCGGAGTAGTGAAATTGTGCGACATACCCCCGGCAATCATGAATTCCGGCTGCCACGTTCCATTTCGCGGGTTGAACCATCGGGCCCGAAAAAGGCCGGAGGCCTCGGACAAATTCGCCGTGAAACTGTTCCCGAAGTGCAGCCCGTTGGGCACGTAGAAAGCGTAGATAGCGTCGGCCTTGGCCAGAACCAGAGCCTCGTTGCTGGATACAATCGAGGTAGTTCGGATATAACATTCCCAGAAATTGAAGCTGTTAATGAAGGTACGCAAGGCCTGCTGGGCCTCTTCCGTCCCCAGGTCGGAATAGTACGCCGCGGGAGTCGTGCGGAAGCTGATTAAATGGGTCGCCCCCATAAAGCACGTCCAGAGAAGGTGGCGAGCCTCCAGCACGTTGCCAGCGGTGTCGCTGACCGGCCGGTCGATGCGACCGACGTCGCTGGTGACCCGGCTGTTGATGAGCGGCTTGTCGTAATAACTGTGCATGCTGTCCAGATTAATCTGAAGGTTTTTACAATGTACCCGGGAATCGTTGGCATTGGTTCGCGGGGCACCGCTCAACGTAAAGGGATACATGCTGGAGGCCCCCTGCACGTTGACCACGTCGAGATTGGTCACGTTATCGTAATGCCCATCGTCCACGTTGGTATCCACCGTCGAGAGTACCTTGACCCCGGGATTCGCCGTTTCATAGGCATCAAACACGTTCGCCCAATGCTGGATCCAGGCGGAGGAAATGCGCGTATCCAGCCCCACCTCGTTGCCGATGTCCCAGATGATGGGGTACTGGGCCAGTTCGGACAGGGCTTTCTGGACCAGGGCATTCTGGTAACTCATCAGGACTGCGTTGTTCACATTGTAAAAGCGATCGTCCCGGCCGACGTCGGTATCCCCGCCCGGCAGACCAAAATAACCATTGATGTTGTTGTCCCCATTGAACGGATTCTTATACCAGCGATCAGAGCCTCCCTCTAAATAGATTTCGCCCCAGACCTGCAAGGCGATGAAAATGCCCCGGTTCCGGCAGTCCTGTAGATAAGCGTGAGCCCGGGACCAGAAGGCGGGGTTCCATTGATTGAGATCCCATTTCAGCCCCCCGTCGTTGGCCGTGCCCGGCCCCGTCCGCAACCAGGGGCCTATCGTCTCATGGCATAAGCGGAATAACGTGACTCGGTTACTGTTGCCGCCGTAATTGACACAATGGCTGTTATGCGTAGTTATGTCGACGGAAGGATCCCGAATCGCCTCCCACAAACCGTTGCCGGACAAAACCAGAGGATTGCCGTCATAACTCAACCATTGTTTGTTCGGGCCGTATGGCTCCAGAACTTGGGCATCGGCACGCCCCAGCCCCATGCCAATGACCAGCGACAACGTCATCGCGACACACGAAAGACTCTGCATAACTCCGTCTCCCAGCCAGAGGCCCAAGGCCTGTTTCCGCGATTCGACAGAATGGCGGATATGCCAGATACTCCGAAAATGGTAGATGCCGTGCCTCTCCACCGCCAGTCCACCATCACCCGACTCTTATGAACTGCTCAATGCCATGATTTACTTCAAAGCGATGAAGGACCGCGCTACGCGACACCCCAGAAACTGAACTAATATATAATACCGTAAACGCCCTTAATGTTCAAGAATTAGCCATCCCTGAAAAAACCGCTTACTGAATATTGGAGACTAAGGGAGACTAAGGGAGACTAAGGGATCGTTACTCATGTCAGATAAGCGTATCCCAAGCCCCCTCCAAAGCTTACGCCACGCAAGCTCGGGCATAAATGGGGGCTTCGACGGCCCTGACGGTGTTCCCCAGCCAGTTAAATAGGACAAAAAGGTCTGCCGGAGCAGTTTGCGCAGATTGGCCCCGGCCGCGGCCAACACCGCGTTGATCGCATCGCCCATCAGGCCCGCCAGGAAATAGCGGTCCATCCGGTGATCGCTCTTCAGGTGGTCGATCTTCGGCTCGATCGCGCTACGGCGTCGCCGGCGGCCGGTCTGGACCGGGCACTCCACCAGACCATCGCGATGCCGCCGATCACCATGACCGCCACCATCCCCAGGTTCAGCTTGATCGCGAGTAAGCCGGAAACCCACGGCAGGATCACCAACAGGAGCAGCCCTATTATCAACATACAGATGCCCACCACCCGAAACGGGGAAATGGTCTGTACGCCCTCGGCGGTGTGGAAATCCTCCTGCAGCCCGCCGATCGGCACACGCAGCCGCTTGATAAACGCCTCGGCTCGCCGCCGCTCGGCCGGGTTGGTGGGCACCAGGCCGCTCGCCGCCGCAATGGTGATCAGGGTGACCAGGGCGGTGGTGCAGAAGATGAGGTTTTCGAGCTTCCATTTGGCCCCCCAGAGAACACCTTCGTCAGGGAGTTCACCAAAGAGGCCGGCCGGCCATCGGGTAAACATCGCCAGGCCGACGGCCACACCGACAAAAAAGGCGGCCAGGGCACTGGTGCTGTTGACTCGTCGGGAGATCAAACCCCAGAGCATGGGGATGGCAACGGGGGGAACGGCCACGCTGAACAACGTGACCATGGAGCGAAAGAGGGCGTCGCCGCCGTGGGTCTGGGCAGCGGTCATCCAGAAGGCCACCCCGATGACGAGCACACCCGCCAGCAGGGTCATGAGCCGTCCGACCAACACCAGTTCCTTCTGGGAAGCGTTGGGGCGGAGGAGGCGGCGGTACACGTCATTGGTCATGACGCTGGCGCAGACGTTGAAGTCGGTGCTGAGCATGGACATGGTGGCCGAGAACATCGCCGCCACCACCAAACCCAACAAGCCGGTCGGCAACAGCAGCATGCACAACCGGGGGTAGGCCTCATTCGAGTTGGTCAGCTCAGGCAGAAAGTAGTAGCCGAGCATGGCGGGCATGAACATCAGCGGCGGGGTGACCACGTTGAGGGCTACGACCAGCCAGCCAACCTTCCGGGCTTCGCGCTCGTTGGGCACGCAATAGTAGCGCTGCACTAGTCCCCAGTTCACGCTGTAGGACAGGCAATAGAGGACCACCGTGACGGCGATATAGACCCAACTGTACTCGTCGCTGAGCAGGTTGAAGAAGCCGGGCGGAGCCCGTTCGATCATCACGTCCAGCCCACCGGTCGCGTCCAAGGCCGCCTTGATCGCCAGTGGGACGAGGATGAGAACTGCGGCCATCATGATCACGAATTGGAGGAAGTCGGTGACCGTCACCGCCCACAGACCACCCATGAAGGTGTACGACAGCATGATCAAGCCTGCCCAAAGCATGCTGGTACGCAGGGCCGAAGACATCTCCTCCTCGGTCTCACCGCCGCTGCCGAGCAGGATCACCAGGAAGGTACCGATCGCGACCAGCTTGAGGGCGTCATCGATCAGCTTGACGGGAACGCCCTGCCAGGCGAACAGTTGGCGGATTACCGAGCTGTATCGGGATTCCAGGTACTCCACCGGGCTGGTCACTCTCGCCCGGCGCCAGCGTCTGGCGAAAAAGATGACGCCGAACGCCGCGGCCGGCACGCTGATCCAGTAGAACGTCACGCCGCCCAGGCCGTACTTGTAGGCTAGGCCCGAGTAGGCGATGAACGCGAACGCACTGAAGCTGGACATGTAGTAGGACACCCCGCTGAGCCACCAAGGGATGCGGTTGCCGCCCGCGAAGTAGTCCTTCATGGCTTTCATGTAGCGGTAGAAATAG
>JAAYCU010000285.1 GCA_012729595.1 Phycisphaerales bacterium | reverse complement strand
ATTCGCCATGCCCAGCCTCCTCGGTCCACCATGGACCAAAGAAGGCTTTAGCACGAATCACCAACTCCTCAAGATGGCCGGTTTTCACCTGCCCACCCCTGGCCGGTTTTGCCCGCCCGGCGACAGGTGCAGGAAGTCCATTGCGCCGGGAGCTTACGAGGAAACGGGCGGCTGATGAAGCCGATAGAATCGGCATCATCAGCCGCCCGGTATAACAACCGCTCATCTCGGGAGCATGGTAGAATCAGCGAACGGACCGCATAACATTGCCGTCAAGCCGACCGCTGGCAGAGATTCACGCCACCGCTGGAATTCCGCACCCGTCGTTGTGCCGGATTACTCCATTATCAAATTCCCCAAGGGGCTCGCATGGGTCGAGAACGGAATCCGTTCGCGTCGGCGTCTTCGAACTCGCTCTTGGCCGGGTTGTATTTCAGGTTACGCCTGAGCCACATGCAGATGTTCGCGGCGTGTACCGTGGACATCGAGTGGAACATGACCTCGGGGTTGGCCACGGTCGGTTTGCGTGATCTAACGCTATTAAAGAAATCGCGCACATGATTCATCGGGTGGCCGGTACGCTCGACATAGTCGGCGACGATCTTGTCGAAGTCCGCCAGCATGCTCGGATCTGACACCTCGGGCGTTTTATATCCGTCAGCGCATGAGACCCAGCCATCGGAGCCCTCGAACCGCATTCCACACGATCCGGTCCACCAGCCTTCCCGATGCAGGATCATCTGAGTGCCGTTGGCAAACTTAGTAACCATACCATCGCCGGTATTATTCTCCACGTATTGGTATTCGGTTGGAGAGGTGTCGAGCATGTTGAGCCCGGCCTGAGACTGGGCGAAGGTATGGGCGCCCCATTCACCTATGCAACTGGTGTGGAAATCATAATGGCCTCGCCACGCGCCTCGGAGATACGAGGAGTTGAATGGTCGCCACGGGCACGGGCCCAGCCAGAGATCCCAGTTGACCTCCTCGGCGGAGGGGAGAGGCTCGGGTGGCAGCCATTCTTTCTGCAAATCGGCGGCATCCCAAGGGGCGATGTGGGCCCTGGCCGTGTGAACCTTGCCCAAGCGGCCCAGCCTCGCCATTTCGATACAGAAGACGAATTTGTCCTCACTGAGGCGTTGAGTACCGGTTTGGTAGATGCGGCCGTATTGCTTCGCGGTATCCACCACGGCCTGGCCCTCGGCGATAGTCATGCATGAGGGCTTTTCACTGAACACATCCTTGCCTGCCCGCATGGCCATGACAGAGGCAACGGCGTGCCAGCGATCACTGGTCGCGATCAGTACGGCGTCAATATCAGTACGCGCGGCAAGAAACTCCTGCATATCTCCGTAGATAGCGCAATCGTTGTTCCCGTACTTTTCGTCCACCTCTTTCTTGGCGGCTTCGCGCCGTGCTTTTTGGGCGTCGCAGATGGCTACGCACTGGACATCCTGCTCTTGCATCATCCATCGCAGATCGTGTATTCCACGTCCGCCGATGCCAATGCCACCGAGTACGATTTTCTCGCTCGGTGGGACCGCTCCGTTACGGCCCAGGACCGACGCCGGTACGATATGGGGCGCGGCCATAACACCGCCGGCCATGGCCGTCTGCTTAAGCATCTGCCGCCGACTCACTCCGCCCCTTGTCACTTTTGACGATGAACTTTGTTTTTGCCCCATTTGACGATCTCCCCGATTCGGTTTGTGTTGTTATGTTGACAAGCGCGGCATCAGGCCGCATGTACTCCGTTTGACGGATATTATAGATGTAACGTGAGAAACCCGCAACCCATGTGGAAACCCGATGGAGGCGCTTGCGTTCTTACGTTCGCCTTATTTTGCGGAGTGAATTCGAGCGGTCCGGAAATCCTTCCCCGCAGTGACCTGCATTCTTGATGATCCAGCGGCGAGTTCCAAAAAGTTTTTTTGTTT
>JAAYCU010000284.1 GCA_012729595.1 Phycisphaerales bacterium | reverse complement strand
GCGGGCATCGACTGAGTGATGGTCAAGGCAGGATAGAATCCGCCGAAGTCCCGGGACTACGTTGGGCAACAGCCCCCATCAAGAAATCCCCGACACCCCGAAAACCATTCACCAGCTTAATCGAGCACTTCGATCAATTGGGAGCTACCAGATTATCCTGGCTCATATCCAGATGTTTATTGCTGACATTCATTCCCGTGATTTGCGTACCGGGCGGCACCAGGAAAAGGAAACAGTAAGTATCGTCATCTTGCAGATTGCTTTCCTTGATCCGTTCCAGTTCAGGCAAGCGGCCGACGATTCGCTCCGTCTCATCAAGGTAGATCATCTCAAAAACCGGGCGTCCATCCAACATGGTCATGGCATAAACGCCAATGGCCGGATACTGCGTCCGCCCCGCATCCAGCACGCTGAAACTACGTACGGCACCGCGGGCAAAATTTAACACCTGGCCGAGCATGGAGCCGGCCCGTACCCGGGTCACATTCAGTTGCAGCAAACGCATATTGGAGGGAACGTCAAATAATTGAATAGGCGTCTGAGTGCCCGGCTGGGGTTGCCACTGATCATTCAAGTTGGCAAAAATTCGCCCTCCGCTCAGGGCGTTTGCCGTCAACCGCGGCTGGCCGACGACCGAGCTGTAATTGGCCAGCGGGCTGACAAAAGGCAGGGCATTGGAAAACTGGGATATCCTCGCGGGTTTAATGGGCATGGTGCGGCCTGGATCTCGATCAGCCACAGGAGGGACCCTCGCGGAACCAGGATCCGAGACCGGGCGGCC
This sequence comes from Phycisphaerales bacterium, assembly GCA_012729595.1. Taxonomy (GTDB): domain Bacteria; phylum Planctomycetota; class Phycisphaerae; order UBA1845; family PWPN01; genus JAAYCU01. Next base: position 5,646 of record JAAYCU010000284.1, on the reverse strand, counting down.
GGCCCTCGGGGCCGTCAGTAAGGCAGACCCGCCTACCGGCGGCACCGGACGATCCTGCTTCAAACCCTCATGAAGAGATACGCGCGCGTTTTGCTTGTATTCCAAGAACAGCGGCTCGAACTCCTCCGCTTCGGGCACCTCAAAGACGAGATCCATCGAGAGGGTATTACCGCTCGCTTTGCGTTCACATAGATCAGACGGTGTTAACTCTTCATAAAGGACACCTGGAACGGCTGGCGAGGGACTGATCCCGACCAGAAAGAATTCCCGGCTCCGCCCCCCAGCCCGCTCACGACTCACCAGACGAATCTGCTCGGCAGTAAATTTAAAATCGTTGCCGAAATCGGCAGCGTTCTGATTCAAGGACACACGCACGGCCAGCAATCTTGCACCAGCCGCGGGCCGCGAGGATCTGGTCAGGTCGGAAGCTCTTGTGGTACCGGAGGAACCCGAGGCCCCTCCTCGGGGTATCATGAGGCCTTGCCGGCTATCCAGGTACCAGTATTTCTCTACGCTCATACTGTCCGGGGGGACCGTTCTTTTCTCTCCAAAAAACATCCCGGCCTTGGCCCGATACACACTGCCGAGAAAATCAGGATAGATCGTGCGAAACCGGTTACGGCCGGTCAAGGCATTGTCAGAAAGGTGGGACACCAAAGCCACGGTAAAACCGTCGGGGTGAAACCAGAGATTGTGGCGTTCCTGTCGAAAAGCAGTCCGGCCCTCAGCGGCCGCGTTGTCCGTGGAGGGACTAGCGGCCTCATTAGCACTCCCGACATCCACGACCTTTCCGTTTAACGCGTAAACCAGGCTGTATCGGGTAAAGCCAAGAAAGCGGGCGTTAAAATCTAGAAGCTGAAAGCCGATCGCCAGCACGCCCACTAGAATCAAGGCGGTAATCAGGCCGAAAACCCCGCCACCGACGCGGTCCACATAGACGGGGAAATGCATGTTACCAGTGATGGCCAGATCGAACACGACTCGAAGAACCACGAGCGTCCCGACAAAAATACCTACCAGGGCGATGGCCCGACCGTTATCCGGCTGACTGCCGACCAGCCAGGCGAAATACACATCCTCGTAGTAGCCGAAAGCCACAACCGCGGAAATGATGGCCAACACACAGTTAATCAGGGCGCTGAACAAGCCTTGCAAACCCTGGTAAAAAGTAATGGTCAGAATCAGCACGGTCACAAAGAACGAAAACCACATCGGGCTTTACCGCCTTTCTTGCAAACGAACCGCCTATCCGCGACCCGGCCGGTCAGGCGGCCGCGGTGGGCTCCTCGTCACGCAGCGCACGAAGCATCTCGTTCATGCTGGTGATCCCCTCGATGACCTTTTGCAGGCCGACCTCCTGTAGATACAACATGCCATTCTTGCGAGCCTGAGCTCGGATAGCGTTGAGCGACTGGCCTTTGCGAATCAGCTCGCGAATCGGCTCATTGATTTCCAGAATTTCAAAAACGCCGGTGCGGCCGAAATACCCGCTACCCTGGCAGTTCGGGCAAACGCCCTTAGCTCGCCCTTTTTCGTCAACCAGATCCTCGGCTTTGGGAGCGCGGTAGAAATGGTCGATCTTGTCCACCGGGAGGTTGGCCTTTTTCAGCAGTTGCTTATCCGGCCGATAGGGAATACGACAGGCCACACAGAGTTTGCGCACCAAGCGCTGGCAGGTAACGATCTGAAGGGCGTCGGCCACGCCTTCCATGTCACCGGCCAGAGAAACCAATTTTTTAAGAGCTTCGAAAGTATCGCGGGCCTGGATCCCTAGGTACATTTTCTTGCTTTCACAGGCCGCCTTGACCGCCAGGTGGGCCGTCTCCCTATCCACGCAGTCGCTGGACATCACCACATCAGGCTCGCGGCGAAGTACAGTCTGCAATTGGCGGGCATACGAGGCCTCATGCTTGGTAGCGTCATAGACATGCTGGGTAATGTTCTCCAAATCCATAAGCGGTTGACGTTCCAGCGTGAGGATATTCTGCATGAACGAGTCGTGGGTACGCAGGGCGGCGTACAAGGTGGTGGTTAACCCGCTACCGTGCGGGCCGGAAACGACGGTCAGTCCGGCCATGTCGCCGGCGGTCTTCTCGAAGAGTTCGCGCTGCGGCTCGGTCATACCCAGATCGTTGATCCTCAATCGGTTTTGATCGCCGATGATCTGCATCCTCAAGCGTTCTTCCTGAGTAGTCCCGCTGGTTTTAACCTCGATCTCCGTTGTCCCTCGATAGTTGCCGCCGGTTATCCCCGCCAGGATGGTGCCCACTTGCGGCCGACGGTGTTCATCGACATCCAGTCCGGAATGTTTCTTGATAAAAGGTATGACTTTTTCCGCCTGTTCCTTGTCCAGCAGGTCGGCACGAGGCGTAACCACGCCATCAATACGATACAGCAATCGAGGCTCCTGGGCGGTGAGAATCAAGACCACCTCAGTCGCTCGCCGCCAGAGTGCGTCAAACATCAGGTCTTGAACAATCTCGAAGGCCTCGATGCCGTCCTTATCGGAAGGGCAAGCCACTTTCGCACCGTCATGGGCCACCATGCGGACCCGTTCGACGGCATCCATTTTTTCCTCTTTTTTCTTGCCTACATTCTTCATCCAGCGGGCCAGGTGTTCCTTAGTACCCACCCGGGCCGCGGGTTCGACATAGCCGTTGCGTACCACTACATATATGCAGGTCGTCGAAAGGATAAGGACCACCCATAGACCGAAACCGGCCCAGAGCAACTGCGGGGTGTTCCAGGGGGCCAGAAGCAATGTGGCCAAGCCCAAAAAGCCGCCGCCCAGGACTACGCCTTGCCAGAGGGGCTGGTTCAGCTTGCGTATCGTGGTGGTGTCTTGCCCCACCCATTGGCAGAACAACAACCAGATCAGAAAGACAATAACAATGGCAAGTATCCGGCCCCAACTGGTGTATTCGCCGGTCCACTCCGCGGCCCCGAGGACCGTCGCCGAAGCCCGGGCGGGATCGAGCAGGGCTGCTCCGATGAGAACCGGCCAAGCGGCTTTTAGATTATTGATCATAGTTAGCATGAAAACTCCGGTTGGATGCAAACACCACGCGGAACGATTTCGGAATACTTCGCCCCGCACGACCAGGACTATCCCATACAGGGATGAATGCTCCGGGGTAGGTACCGGCTAGCGCCAGCCGGCTGGTCAGCCTCCAAGGATACCGCCCCCGCTCCCCCCTGAATCTATCCCTTTCAAACGCATCTTCAGTTCCTGCGGGTTCGGCGAGGCCGAATAGGCCACGTCCGTCTCGATAAATTCACTTTCCACCAACCGCTTCAGGCACTCGTTCATATCCAGCATGCCCTCATTTTGGCTGGCCCGGATAACCTTTGCAATCTCGTCGTCGCGTTTTTCGTCGATCAGCTTGCGGATGGTCGGGCTGGCAAACATGATCTCCACCGCGGGAACCCGGTGCACGCCGGGCTTAATGCTAGGCAGTAACTTCTGACAAACGATGGCCTGAAGGTTGAACACCATGGTCTGGCGGACCAGGTCGCGAGAGCCCTCGGAGATCAGGTCCAGTACACGACCGATGGTCTGGGCCGCCCCGGAGGCGTGAATAGTCCCGAACACCAAGTGCCCGGTTTCCGCCGCGTTCAGAGCGGCCATGAAGGTCTCCTCGTCGCGCATTTCGCCCACCAGCACCACGTCCGGATCTTCACGCATGAGATATTTAAGCGCGTCCTGGAAGTTCTGCACATCCACGCCAACCTCGCGCTGGTTGACCAAGGCTTTTTTATCCTTGAACAGATATTCGATCGGATCCTCGATGGTCACGATGTGACAGGCCCGTGTCTGGTTAATGTAATCCAGGGCAGCCGCAATAGTCGTGGATTTGCCCGAACCGGTAATGCCCGCCAGCAGTACCAGCCCCTGATGGAACTTGGTAATATTGACCATGGATTCGGGCAGGTAAAGCTGCATGAAATCCAAAATCTCGGCGTTAACCCGCCGTGCCGCCACGCTCAGCGTGCCACGTTGCCGGAAGATATTCACGCGGAATCGATCGCCTTCCCCAAGCTGGTAAGCAAAATCCGAGGCCCCTTTGGTGGCCAACTGGTGCCGTTGGTGCTCGTTCATTATCTCGAACCAGATGTCCTCAACCTGCTGAGCGGTCAGCGCAGGCTCATTCAAGGGGCGGAGTTCACCTTTATGGCGAATGTGCACCTTGGCCCCGGATTTGAAATGGAGGTCGGAGGCCTTCAACTGGCAGACAAACTTGAGATAGCGATGAATCTTCGGCTCTTTCTTCGGGGTAGCCGGTTGCAGGGTGGCCGGCGGCGGAGGGGCCGGAGGGGCATCCTCATCAGGGATGAGCGACTGGACTTTGAGCTCCTCGGCCTGCTGATTATTGATTTCCGTCTCGGCCATGACTATTCCTCCCGACTTCGCTCACCCTTCGTATTCCATCGCGGCCACTCTACAGTCGCATCGGTATGCCCCGGTCCGCCATCAACTGCTTCGTTTCCCGAATCGTGTAGGAACCAAAATGAAAAATACTCGCGACCAGCGCGGCGTCTGCTTTGCCCAAGGTCACCGCATCAGCCAGGTGTTCGGGTTTGCCGGCCCCACCGGAGGCGACCACCGGAATATGCACGGCCTCGGCTACCGCCCGGGTTATTTCCAAATCGTACCCATCCTGCGTACCGTCCGCGTCCATGCAGGTCAATACGATCTCGCCGGCGCCCAACTCCTCCACCCGACGAGCCCAGGCCACCGCTTCCAGCCCGGTAGGCGTTCTCCCACCGTGAATATGTACGTCCCAAATTTCCCGTCCATTCATATGGACACGCTTGGGATCAATATTGACTACGGTGCAACAACGGCCAAACCGCCGAGCGGTCTCCGTAATAATCGCCGGGTTGAGGACGGCGGCCGTGTTGATCGACACTTTTTCCGCTCCGGCTTGCACCAGCCTGGTCACGTCCTCGATGGTCCTAATCCCACCACCCACGGTAAAAGGCATGAAGCATTCCTCAGCTACATGCTTAACGACATCCAACATAATATCCCGCCCCTCGTGGCTGGCGGTAATGTCAAGAAAAACCAGCTCGTCTGCCCCCTCGCTCTCGTAACGCTTGGCGATCTCCACCGGGTTACCCGCATCGCGTAGATTGACGAAATTCACGCCCTTGACCACACGGCCGGCATGCACATCCAAGCAAGGTATGATTCTTTTGGCCAGCATTCACAATCGCTCCTGGACCATGCCACACGCGGCCGCCAGCCGGGCATCGCAATCCACCCGCCGGGGCCTGAAACCTCTCTGTAACCAGGTATTCGTCCATGAATTCTGGCGGCCACCCCATTTTATGCAATTACCGCCTCTGTTCAAGCCATCCAGCGGGAATACCTGATCCCAGGCCGTGTCGTTCCAACAATCCAATACCCCCCTATCGGCGCCGGTCTGAAAGGGTTGTAAATCCGCCGGTTTGATTATGTGGGGGGACGAATCGGTCTGCACGCACGTATCGGCCGACAAGTAGCGGGATGTCCCGCGCACCTCGGGGAGGGTTCACGGATCGATACGGTCCTTCATGCGGTAGCTTTTACCTTCGATGATAATGGTCTCGGCGTGGTGCAGGACGCGGTCGAGGATGGCCGAGGTCAGGGTGCTGTCGTTGTTG
>JAAYCU010000283.1 GCA_012729595.1 Phycisphaerales bacterium | reverse complement strand
CCTTGCGTGCTTCACCCATTGCATTCTCCGGATTTCAGCGGCCTGAGGTTCATTTTCGCCTGTATTCATAAGGGGAATCGTCACCTCATTATACGCCGTTGTAAGTGTCATATGGGAAATCCGGGACAAATGGCCTTCACGTGCTCACCTTGGCCCCGGCGCTGCCCGGACTTGTTCGTGCCCGGCCTAAGTTCGGAGCGGTTTTCCGAATCGAGCAGGTCGCACAGCGAAACATGGGCGAGCGTGTCCTCGATCTTTTCGCTCAATTCCCGCCACAGCCCCCGGGCCGTGCAATGACTTGCCCGATGACACGTCCGCTTATCGGCCACGCAGGGCACCAGCGAAAGGGAGCCTTCCAGAGCATGAAGAATTTCATTAAGGGCAATCTTCGCGGGAGCCCGAGCCAAAACAAAACCTCCTCCGGCCCCCCGAACGCTATGGACCAGTCCGGCTGCCTTTAGTTTGGTCAGCAATGCGTGGAGATACTTAATGGATAGCCCCTCCTGTTTCGCCAGGGACTCCATCAGCATAGGTCCGTCGGCATGATGCCGGGCCAGTCCCAGCATAGCCCGCAACCCATACCGTCCTCGGGTGGATATCTTCATCGTTCGCTGCTCCGATACTCTACCATAACAGTAGACTATATACATGAACCACAGAAGTCAACCTCGCCGCAAATACGTCTACTCTGATAACCATATCCCACATGGCCGAATATTCCCGCTATGCTCTGGAGAAGCGAGACCTGCCGATGCCCTCAGGCCTTGATATGGGTTTGAACGCCGTTGCACTATCAGGTATCATCACGGGCAAGATTGGATTACCTTCGATCTATTCATAAAGGATCAGGTCATGGCCGAACCGATTAATCGTCGTCGTTTTCTCGAAAACGCCGCAATTGTGGCCGGGACCGCCGCCCTTCGGGCCGGCTCACCCGTAAAGGCGGAATCCGCCGCTCGCCGCAAGCTGAAGAAATCCGTTGGCCTGTACATGGTCGAGGGCTCGGAATCCGTCTTGGATCAGTTTAAACTCCTGAAAGACCTGGGCTTCGACGGTGTCGAGGTCACCGGCGGGTCTTATTCGAGCCGCGACGAGATCGTCGCAGCGCGGGACAAAACCGGCCTGCCGATTCATTCCGTCGTTGTCGGCAGTCATTGGAAATACCCCTTGTCCGATCCGGATCCGGAGATTCGCGAAAAAGGCCTCGAGGGTCTCAAGCATGATTTGGGAGAAGCGAAATTCTTCGGGGCCAACGTCATCCTGTTTGTGCCGGCCAGGGTTGACGAGCGAACCGCTTACGATGAGGCCTACACCCGTTCGCAGGAAGGGATCCGTAAGACCTTGCCGCTGGCCGAAAAACTGGGCATAACCATTCTGATAGAAAACGTGTGGAACAACTTCCTGCTCAGCCCGCTCGAAGCGGTCCGATACGTGGACGAGTTCAATTCACCATTCGTCAAGGCATATTTCGACGTGGGCAATATCATGCTCTACGGCTGGCCGGAACATTGGATTCGCATCCTCGGAAAGCGCATCAGGCGTATTCACATCAAGGAGTTCAGCCGCCGCAAGGCTCAGGATGAGGGTTTGTGGAAAGGCTTCGAGGTCGAATTACTGGAAGGCGACAATAACTGGCCGGCCATCATGAAAACCGTGCAAGCTACGGGTTACAACGAGGAAATCGGCTGGTATACGGCCGAAATCCCCGGGGGAGATCGCGGGCGTCTCCAAGCCATCGCCGAACGCATGGATCGAATCCTGGCCATTTGACACGCTTTGATGTCCCATGAGATTGATTGGCCTCTCACAAGACGAGAGCATGTTGTCATCGTGTCTCTTGCGGATGCGGTCGTGCTCGAATTGCCTGGAACGAAACGCGTAAGCCAGTTTGTGTGACATAAAACTCGGCACGCAAGATTATCATACTCAGCCCATACCTCTAAAAGTAACATTGCCAAAAGTAATAACGACGCCAAGGGGACCGGCGGTGTAATTGCGGACCACCGGCCGGGCGGATTACAATCCACTTGTTATTCGCCGGGGTCGAGGACGTACGGGAACGGTTATGGATCTTTTTGCCGAACAGCGACAGGCCGCTTACAACCGGGTACAACCCTTGCCGGTACGCATGCGTCCCCGCACGCTCGACGAATTTTTCGGGCAGGAGCATTTCGTCGGGCCGGGCAAGTTGTTGCGGCGCATGCTGAACGCCGATCGCCTGAGTAGCGCGATTTTCTATGGCCCGCCGGGCACCGGCAAAACCACCCTGGCCCACATCATCGCCCATGACACCAAAGCGGTCTTCGTCGAGCTGAACGCCGCCGGCGTCGGGGTCAAGGAGGTCCGCGAGGTACTCGAAAAGGCCAAACAACGCTTGGCCTCCGGCGGGCAGAGAACCGTCCTCTTCCTGGACGAAATCCACCGTTTCAATCGTGCCCAGCAGGATATCCTGCTTAATGACGTGGAAAACGGCTTAATTATCCTTGTCGGGGCGACGACGGAAAATCCATTTTTCAGCGTCAATTCGCCACTGGTCTCCCGCAGCCAGATTTTCCAGTTCCAGCCGCTGAGTCGCGAGCATATCGCCGCGCTTTTACGCACGGCGGCGGGCGACGCCGAACGCGGGCTGGGGCGTTTTCGCATCGAGCTGACCGACGAGGCCGTCGCTCATCTGGCCGAGACCTCCGACGGAGACGCCCGCCGGGCCCTGCTGGCTTTGGAGGTGGCCGTCCTGTCGCAGTTGGATGAGGCGGGCCGGCCGCGGGCCGAACCAGTCATGGTCGATCTGACGGTCGCGGAGGATTCCATCCAGCGCAAGGCCATCGTGTACGAGGGCACCGGGGACGAACATTACGACGCGGCCAGCGCCCTGATCAAGAGCATGCGCGGCAGCGATCCGGATGCGGCCGTCTATTGGCTGGCCCGCATGTTGGAGGCCGGGGAGGATCCGCGTTTTCTGGCCCGGCGGATCGCGATTTGTGCCGCCGAGGACGTGGGCAACGCCGATCCGATGGCCCTGGTGGTGGCCCAGGCCGCCGCCGCCGTCACCCTGCTGGTCGGCATGCCGGAATGCCAGTTGCCGTTAAGTCAGGCGGCCACTTATATTGCCTGTGCCCCGAAATCCAACGCCTCGGCCGTCGCCATCTGGTCGGCGGCCAGGGATGTCCGGGAAGGTCGCACCCTCCCGGTTCCCAAACATCTGCGGGACGGCCATTATCAGGGGGCGAGCAGGCTGGGGCACGGCGAGGGTTATCAGTACGCCCACGACAGCCGGGAGGGTTTTGTGGTCCAGGATTATCTGGGTGTCGATAAGATATATTATAGTCCGACGGACCGCGGACACGAGGCGGTCATGCGGGAGTATTTGGAGAAGGTTCGTCGGCTGACCGAGAAGGGTCGGGCTTCGTCGTGAACGGCCGCCGCCCGCTTAAGGAGTGTACGCCGCGCCATGGTTAAAAAAGAACTGCGAAACAGGCTTCGCGAAATGCTGGCCGCCGTCGAACCGGCCACCCTTCACACCCGATCCCTGGAGGCCTGCCATCTGCTGGTTGCCACCGAGGAGTACAAGCGGGCCGAAGTCATCATGGTTTTTCTGTCACTGCCCACCGAGGTCAACACCGGCCCCCTGGTGCATCATGCCTGGCGAGATCATAAGCGGGTTTTGGCGCCAAAAGTGAGTTGGGAGCAGCGGCGCATGCTGCCCATTGAAATCCAGTCCCTTTCCGATGACGAGTTAAGGGAATCGCGATTCGGAATCCGCGAGCCGGCCAAAGGTACCCCGTTCCCCATAAACAATATCGATCTTGTTATCGTGCCCGGCCTGGGTTATGACCTGCAGGGCAACCGAATCGGTCGCGGCCGCGGGTTTTACGACCATTTCCTCTCCCATTCGGAGTGGCACGGCGTTGCCTGCGGCCTGGCATTGGCCGAACAGGTCGTAGAGGAAGTGCCCGTCGTCGAAAAGGACCGCAAGGTCGATATGTTGGTCACCAATCAACAAGTCTATCGTTTTAATTCATAACCCAGTCTCATGAGTATTGATCCCCCCATTGGCACTCATGAATGCTACCCGAGGGCGGACGGCGTCGACGGCCCCACGAATCCGCACACGGCTCGCCAGGGATACCGAGTAGCTCTCAGGCCACCCCGTTTAACGGAGTACGGCGTCCATATTGACGGTCCGCAGCCTTTGCCGGTATCTTTGACAACGGATTTCAATGGACCAGCCTGAGGATGCTAGCCATGAAGAGTAGAATAGCTTGGATAACATTGCTGCTTATATTTTTTTCCCATCTATCTTGTCGCAGGCCGTCCGAACCGCCACCGTCGACATTCGACGGCGTCGACGGGTTAATGCCTGTGACCTTAGACCATACCGACCGGGATAGCGCGATCCTCGCCCCCATTGCCAGTACGGTCGAACGGGCCCCACTCGCCGGCCCGGGCACCGGAACCACCGGCAGTCCTATGATTAACATCGATGATTCGACCGCCGAAGCGGTAGTGCAGTCTTTTATTATTCTGGCCAACGCGGGCGAGGAACAACGGCTGATCGAGATTCTGGTACCCGAACAAGCGGAAACCATGAGCGGTTTACTGATGGCAATACAACCCCTGCAACAAGCCCTGGAGGAACTGGGACAAACGGTACAGCAGCAGATTCCTGACGCGGCAGGACAAGCTAAGTGGCGGGATCAAGGGCTCGGTCGACTTCTGGGTATTTCCGGACAATTGCAGTTGGACCCGTACGGAGTCATTGCTCAGGCGCAAGACGAGCTAAGCGCCATGGCTACGCTGGAAGTCGTCGGAGGCACGATACCGCAATCTATTCAGGTCTTTACCCACTTGCTGGACGATCGTTGGCGTATCGAGATGCCGCAATTGAATCTACTCCAGCCAGGATTGATCGATCAATGGTCGATGATCGCACCGAGCGTAGCCCAAAATATCCGCGATTTGACAATCCGGATACAACAAAATGAATTCACCAGTATGGAAATGGTGGAACAGGAGTTGAGTCGGATTATGACACAAATGGGCACTAGCATGATAGGCGAGCCGCCCATTCAGTCGCTGACGGTCGATGATGGGTTCAGGGACTCTGAGAGTGTGTCACCAACCGCTCCGATGCAATCCGTTCCACCTTCGCTCCCTCAACGAGAAGGCCAGCGCGAGGACGTAGATAACGTTTACTCCGGACCAGGTATGCTCCGTGGGGGATAAGGTCGGCGTCTTGCGCGGGCGCGGATCAGAAAGTACACTCTCCAGAATCCGGGCGGACCGATCGGTCAGGCGAACCCTCGGAAGTGCGTCCAGCCGGTAGAACCCTATTATTGGTATATTGTGATTTATGGATCAACGGTTCGACCAGGATGTTACAAGCAATCCAGGTCCGTCGCTCGACGGTCCACCGTTGAAGCTCTCTTGGGCCACCGACCTGCGCCTGCTGATGGTCATCGCCCTACCCAACGTAGCCAGCATGGTCAGCCAGACTCTGCTGAGCATCGTGGATTTCTCGATTGTCTCCGTTTTGCCCAACGCCTCGGAGGCCCAGGCCGCCGTCTCCTCGGGGGCCATGGTCTTTTTCGCTTGTTTCAGTTTTCTCATGGGTATCATGGTCTGCGTGACCACGATGGCCAGCCAGTCGCTGGGGGCCAAACGGTACAATGATTGCTCCGCCTACGGCTGGCAGGGTGTTTGGATCAGCGCCGCATTCGGTATTCTGGGATTCGCTTTGTGGCCATTCGTCCCGACCATTTTCGGCTGGATCGGACACGAACCGGCGGTGCTGGCGATGGAGATCGACTACACCCGCATCAGGCTGCTGGCCGTCGGTCTGAGCGGGGCCGCTATTGCACTGGGGCATTTCTTTAATGGCATTCACCAGCCGGGGCAGAACACCGTAACCGTCGTCGGAACCAATATCATCAACGCCCTGTTGAGCTACGCCCTGGTTCTGGGCAAGTGGGGGTTTCCGGCCCTGGGCGTGGCCGGAGCGGCCTGGGGTTCGCTGATCGCCACTGCTATCCATGTCGTCTGGCTCATGGGTTTAATGTGCTTCAGCTCGCGGACACAACAATTTAATGCGTTGCGCATGTGGCGACCGAATCGGGACAAGATGCGGCGTCTACTGGCCGTGGGCTGGTTTTCCGGGATCAATTTCACGATCGATATAACCGCCTGGGCGGTTTTCCTCATGGTCATCGTGGGCGGGTTCGGCACGGTGCATCTGGCGGCAACGGCCATCTGTTTCCGCTACAGCGAGCTGTCCTTCATGCCCGCGGTGGGTATCGCGATGGCGGTTTGCACTGTGGTCGGTCGGGCCATCGGCGAAGGCCGTCCCGATCTTGCCCGGCGGCGAGCGGCTGTCGGTTGCATAGTCAACATGGCCTACATGGGCAGCATGGGTCTGATATACGTACTGGCCGGCACGCGACTGATGGGTATTTTCAGCAATGATAGCCAGGTCATCCAAATTGGGACTCGGTTATTGCTCTTCGTCGCCTTGTTCCAAGTCTCAGACGCGATGGCCATCACCTACAACAATGCTCTACGCGGGGCGGGCGATACCCGCTTCCCCATGATCGCCGCGGGCATCGAGTCCTGGGGGATCATGATCCTGGGCGGCTACTGGGCGACCCGCTGGTGGCCGCAACTGGAATCGATAGGGCCGTGGATTTTCGCTACCCTATTCGTTATCGCGATCAGCGCGACCTTGTGGGTCCGCTGGTGTCGGGGTAAGTGGGAAACATTCGATATCATCGGCCGCGATGAACCGTCGGCGGAGGTTCCGGACGGGGAGGTCCCGCTGGTGGCCACCCTACCCCCCGACGGGTTTGGAGAACCGGAGGAGTTTGGCAGCCGCCTGGGTGCGCCGTAAGATATGAGCCATGTTTAAGGAAGTGCCTGCACAATTTGATTTCCCGACTTCCGAGCGGGAAATACTACGTTTCTGGGAAACCAACGATATTTACGAAAAGTCCCTGCGGCAAAGACAGGGAGCGACACCTTTCGTATTTTACGAGGGGCCGCCGACGGCCAACGGGCTGCCGCATCCGGGGCATTGCCTGACCCGGATCATCAAGGACGTGTTCCCGCGTTACCGCACGATGAGCGGCCACTATTGCCACCGCAAGGCCGGCTGGGACACTCACGGCCTGCCCGTCGAGGCCGAGGTCTGCAAGGAGCTCGGCATCCACACCAAGGCCGAGATCGAGCAGTACGGCGTGGAGAAATTCATCCACCTCTGCCAGCAGAGCGTTTTTCGCTACACGCGGGAATGGGAGGAACTCACCCGCCGCCTGGGCTTCTGGATCAACCTGAAGGAAGCCTACGTCACCTACCATCAGTCGTACGTCGAAAGCGTCTGGTGGGCGCTGGCTACCCTGTTCCGCCGTGGCCTGCTTTACCAGGGGCACAAGGTGGTCTGGTGGTGGCCACAAGGCGGGACCGCCCTGTCGTCCGGCGAGGTCGGCCAGGGCTATCGGGAGGTGGACGATCCATCCATAACCGTGCGTTTCCGTCTCAAGGATAAGCCTAAGACAAGCTTCCTCGCCTGGACGACCACGCCGTGGACACTGCCAAGCAACGTCGCCCTGGCCGTCCATCCCGACGTCGAGTACGTACAGGTGGCCTTCGAGGATGAGGAATTCATCCTGGCCCGGCAACTGCTTGAGGCTACCTTCAAGGGCCTGCCCATCGATCTCGAAAAGGATGTTCGGATTGTCCGAACCTGTAAGGGCGCGGAACTGGCGGGGATGAAATACGAGCCGCTGTTCGACTATGCCAAGCCGACCGGCGGGAAAGCCTATGAAATCATTACCGCCGATTTTGTAACGCTGGATACCGGAACGGGCATCGTGCATCTGGCCCCGGCGTTCGGCGAGGATGACTATCGCGTCGCCCGGGAAAATGAACTCGGTTTTCTGCAACTGATCGCGCCGGACGGTACGTTCGTGCCCGAGGCGGTGGATTTTGCCGGCCGCTTCTGCAAGGAGGCCGATCACGACATCATCCGAAATCTCAAGGATCGCGGCCTGCTGCTTAAACGCGAGCAGTATCACCACGATTACCCCTTCTGCTGGCGGGCGGAGGAGGATCCGCTGATCCAGTACGCACGTAAAAGCTGGTTCGTCCGCACGACGGAATTCCGCGATGCGTTTCTGGAAAACAACGGCCGGATTAACTGGCTGCCCGAGCATATCCGCGACGGGCGGTTCGGCAATTTCCTGGCCGACAATGTCGATTGGGCCCTTTCACGTGAACGGTTCTGGGGCACGCCGCTGCCGATCTGGGAATGCGAAAAGACCGGCAAGCAGGAGGCCGTCGCCTCTTACGCCGAACTGCTGGCCAAGCCCGGCGCACGCGGCATGGAAGTCTGGGAAAAAGCCAAACGCGACAACCCCGACCTGATCGACGACCTGAAGGTACATAAGCCGTACATCGACGCGATTACCTACGATTCGCCGTTTGCCCGGGGCGCTCGGATGCGGCGGGTGCCGGAGGTGATCGACTGCTGGTTCGACAGCGGCTGCATGCCCTTCGCTCAGTGGGGCTATCCGCACCAGAACGCGGAGCTGTTCAAACAGCGCTTCCCGGCCGACTTCATCAGCGAGGCCATCGACCAGACCCGCGGGTGGTTTTACACGCTGCTGGCCATCAGCACGATGCTGTTCAAGCCCGATTCTTTCCGATCGAAGTCGTGGGAAACGGGGCAGAGCCAATCCAAGTCGTTTTTTGACGACCACACTTTCGAGAAACCCTATCCCCATCCGTTCCGCAACTGCATCGTGCTCGGCCTGGTCGGCGGCGAGGACGGAAAAAAACTTTCCAAGAGCAAGCGCAACTACAAGGAGCCGACCTACATCTTCGACCGCGAGGGGGCCGACGCCATGCGCTGGTCGATGCTCTCCAGCCAGGCACCGTGGACGGGTGCGCGGTTCAAGGAAAACACCATCGCCACCGACCAGCGCGAGTTTCTCATCAAACTCTACAACGTCTATAGCTTTTTCGTGATCTACGCCAACATCGACGGCTGGAAGCCCATCGACGCGGCCAATTCGCAGGCCCAACTGAGCGAGCTGGACCGCTGGGTCACCGCCGAGCTGAACCAGACCATCGCCGACGTGCGGGCGGCCATGGATGGCTACGAAAATTACCCGGCCTGTCGCCGGCTGGTCGATTTCGTCGACGCCCTGAGCAACTGGTACGTCCGCCGTTCGCGCGACCGGTTCTGGCGTTCGGGGATGGATGCCGACAAGCGGGCCGCGTACCAGACCCTCTGGTCCACGATGGTGACCGCGAGCAAGCTGATCGCCCCGTTCACGCCGTTCTTCGCCGAGACGCTGTATCAGAACCTCATGCGCGACCAATTCGCCGACACCCCCGAGAGCGTGCATCTGTGCGATTATCCGCGGGCCGACGAAGAGCGTATGGATCAACAGTTGCGGGAGGAGATGGCCATCGTGCGCGAGATCGCCTCGCTGGGCCGCTCGGCCCGGATGGATGCCAAGATCAAGGTTCGCCAGCCGCTGCCGGTCGTCGAGCTGGTCCTGGCCGATCCGAACCATCGGCAATGGCTCGGAGGCCACCTGCCCCTGATCGCCGATGAGTTGAACGTCAAGCAGATCGATTTCGCCACCGACGCGGACAAGTATGTCACCTACGAGATTCGGCCCAACTTCAAAACCCTCGGGCCCAAGTTCGGCAAGCTGGCCCCGCGGATCAAACCGACTTTGGCCAAGGCCGATGCGGCCGCCCTGCGTCGACAGCTTGACCGGGAAGGCAAGGTGACCATCACCGTCGCCGGTCAAACCGTCGAACTGGCCCCGGAGGACGTGCAGATTACGCTCCAGGCCAAACCGGGCTGGGCCGCCGCGCAGGGCCCGCAGGTCGTGCTCGTCCTCAGTACGGAAATCAGCGAGGAGTTGAAGGCCGAGGGCCTGGCCCGCGACGTGGTCAACCTGATCCAGAACGCCCGCAAGAGCGCTCGGCTCGATTACGAGGCCCGCATTCGCCTGCGCATCAACACCACCGGCCCGGTAGCCGAGGCGGTACAGGCTTATCAGGACTACATCTGCCATGAAACCCTCACAAGTGAATTGACTCAGGTTTCTGAAGATATCCCCGATCCCGATTTTCAAGGTCAAATCGACGGGTATAGTTGTTCTATGAGTATCTGTGTCTTTTCGCCAGATAATGATGATTGTCAATAGAATCATCGGAATGGTACAATGGAATAAATGAGCACGGATTCCAAATGGAAAAGCGCCTTGGAGCTGTTTGTTGCCGAGTTGCGGCAAATGTATGGTTCCAGATTGAACAGGGTCATTCTCTACGGTTCAAGAGCACGCGGCGAGGCCGATGACGATTCGGATCTTGACATCCTTGTCGTTCTTCAGACTTTGGGGGACTTTTGGGAAGAATTGCATCGCATCAATCCGATCGCCAGTCGGTTGTCCCTTGAATACGATCAGCTTATATCCGCCCTGCCGGTCGATCTCGATGAGTATGAACACGACTATACGCCGTTTCTTGTGAACACGCGGCATGAAGGGGTGGTTGTGGGATGAAATCGGAAGTCCGACAATTGCAGGAGAAAGGTCGGCGAAGTTTGGCGGCCGCCAAACGGTTGGCTGAGATTGGGCATTCCGATTTTGCGACCTCACGAGCTTACTATGCTATGTTTTACCTGGCCGAGGCCGCGCTTCTATCCCGGGGTTTGTGTTTTTCCAGGCATAGCGCGGTCATCAGTGCCTTTGGCCGAGAATTTGTCAGCAAGGGATTGATTAAACAGGAGTTGCATCAGCACCTGATATTGGCCTTCGATGAACGAAATGTTGGGGATTATGGCTTGCGAAACGACTATCCCCAGGAAATCGCGGCGGATATCCTTCGCAAAGCCGAATTGTTTATCAAAGAAGTTGAGCGTTTCATTCTTGAGGAGGTGGGATCGATTCGGCTTGGCGCATTACTTTCCGGCGGCGGACGCACGCTGGTCAATCTCGTTGAGGAAATCGACGCCGGCCGGCTTGATGCCGAGGTCGTGGTGGTGATTTCCTCGCTTCCGCACGTCAAGGGGGTCGAGCGGGCCCAGGCGGCCGGGCTGCCCGTCAAGGTCATTCGCAAGAAAGAACACCCGGACGTGGATGAATTCAGCCGGCTCATCGCCGAGACGCTGGATGAATACAAGGTCGATCTGGTCTGTCAGGCGGGGTGGACGTGTTATTGGCGGATTCCGGACCGCTGGCTGGACAAGGTGATGAACATTCACCCGGCCTTGCTGCCCAGACATGGGGGCAAGGGTTTCTTCGGGCACCACGTGCATGAGGCCGTGCTGGCCGCCGGCGAGAAAGAGAGCGGCTGCACGGTGCATTTCGCGAACAACGAATACGACGCGGGGCCGATCATCCTGCAACGCAAGGTTCCGGTCTTGCCGGACGACGATGCCGACACGCTGGCCGCTCGCGTTTTTGAACAGGAATGTCTGGCCTACCCCGAGGCCATCCGCCTATTCGCCGAGGGGCGTCTGCGGATCAAGGGCGATCGGGTTGAGATTCTGGAAAAAAGAACGAACACTGAAACGTGATGGTATACACCCCTGAAAGGGGCTGGCACAGGCATGGGGTGAAAGGTGACATCCTTGGCGAAGTTTCCGGCGGGCATGGTTGATCCCTCGCTTGCGCCGCGGGCTGGAAGCCGTCGGCGGCGGGGGGTGACTTTTACGGAAACGCTGATTACCGCCGCGCTGCTCGGTTTGGTGCTGGTCGTGGTCGCCTTGGGCATTCACTCCGTGCAGGGTGATCTGAAGCACCGACAGGTCTGGGATTTGCTGGCCACCCTGGATAAAGCCCTGACGGCCTACCACGAGGCGACCGGCACGTGGCCATTCCCCCCGGCCACTCAACCGGCCGACACCGAGCCCAATCACCTGCCAAGCAAGGACGATCCCGCCGAAAGCAGCCGCCGCGTCATCGCCGCCCTGGCGGACGTACCCGCCTCGCGGGAAATCCTGGATACCATTCCGATGATTCTGCGGGTTCCACCCGAAGGCGCCGAACTCGGCAAATGGGGCACGGTACGCGATGCATGGGGTCGTCCGCTACGCTGCCTAACCGCCCGTAGTCGAGTCGCTATCGAATGGCAGGCGGTGGCCGCCAATCATGGCAAACCCATTTTCATCAGTGCCGGCGTAGACGGACAATTCACCTTCCGCGACGGCGTGGCCGATGCGGACAACCTGCGCAGTGACCAGATGCCGCGATAAGCCCGCTATTCTTTCACGTCACAGGGCATAATACAGCCGGGATCATCATTACGCGGCGAATTGACATGCGACGATACAGGATAGGCTTCCAGCATCCGCCCTTCCACCGGCCGAAGCAATGAACTTATAGCGTCCTTATCATTCAAAGATGGGTCAAGCCAGGATCGGTACAGCTCGCAAGGGAGGATCACCGGCATGCGTTCATGGATCGGCCGGATCGGCTCGTCAGCCTCGGTGGTAATGATGGTGCAGGACAGCAGTTCCTCATCCTGCCCTCGCCAGAGCTCGAACAAACCTGCGAACGCAAAAGGCCGTCCACCGATCAGGCGGATATACATGGGAATCTTGCGGGCACCCTGTTTTTGCCATTCGTAGAATCCGTCGGCCGGGATCAGGCAGCGGCTCTTGCGCAAGGCGTTACGAAAGGCCGGTTTTTCTGAGAGGGTTTCGGCCCGGGCGTTGATCAGACGGACGCCCATAGCCTTGTCCCGGGCCCAGGCCGGCACCAGTCCCCATTGCATCTCGGCCAATACCCGCCGCCCGTTGCGCACCAGCAGGGCCGGTACTTTCTGGGTCGGGGCGATGTTGTACCGAGGGCGGCGAAGGTCGGCCTCTATCTCGTCCGGCTCCAGCATGTCGGCCGCCTGTCCGGGATCGACAATCGTGTAACGCCCGCACATGACCGTCTATTGGAACCCCGAAAGCCGGGTTTCGTCAATAATTCAGATGTATCCACTTTCTGGTAGAAATGTACCCCAGCACCGGCCTTGTTATAATACAGCACTAGGCGTCTAATTAGCTATTGAGGAGTTGAAACTATGAGCGAGACGACGGAAGTTATTCAGTTCGAAGATTTTCTCAAGGTCAAAATGCGGGTGGGTAAGGTTCTGGAGGCCCACGACCACCCGAACGCGGACAAGCTGATCGTCCTGAAAGTGGACTTGGGCAACGAGCAGCGGCAAATCTGCGCTGGACTGCGAGGACATTACCAGGCCGACGCGCTGGTGGGCCGGAACATCGTGGTAGTGACCAACCTCGCCCCCCGGATGATGCGGGGACAGGAGAGCAACGGCATGCTGTTGGCCGCCTCGACGGCCGACCATACCCGGGTGATTCTGCTGTCCCCGGAGTCGGATATTCCGCCCGGTTCGCCGGTAAGTTAACCCAAAAAAGAGGCGAAAAACGCACCGAGCCGCAGCACGATCCACGTAAACACATGCCCAATAAAGACTTATGCGAATCCTGCAAGAAAGGGCCCCTCCAGGCCATACTCAGGAGCATGGCTTGACTGAGTTGAGTTATGCGTTATCATAAAGGGCTCGGCTGATGTCGGCCGAGTGTTTTTATCTACGGACGACAAACCCAAGCGGAGTTGACGGCAGTCATGCGTAGCGCGGCAATGAAATCGTATCTGGCCAAACCGGGTCAAGCCGGCGGTCAGTGGCATCTTGTGGACGCCAACGGCCAGGTTTTGGGCCGACTGGCCACGCAATTGGCGACCATTCTCATGGGCAAGCATCGGCCGACGTATACCCCATACGTACTGACCGGTGATTTCGTAGTGGTCCTAAACGCGGAAAAAATCAGACTCACCGGCCGAAAAATGGAGCAGAAGGAATACGACTATTACACCTACTACAACAGTGGGCGTAAGGTTCTGCCCATAGCCAAGGTGATGCGCAGCCATCCGGACCGGGTCATTCGCATGGCGGTGCGGCGAATGTTACCGAAAAACAAGCTTGGTCGGGACATGCTCAGTCGGCTGAAGATTTATGCCGGGACGGAGCATCCGCACCAGGCCCAGCAGCCGCAACCGATCGATTTGAAATTCATTTGAACCTGTCCGTATGATGCTCGTTTGACGGGTTCATGGTTGTAATCCAGTGTAAGTTCTTTGAGGACGTAAGACGTGCCAGAGGATAGTAAAGCAGCGGAAGCAGTCAGTTCGGCGACAATCCCCGCCCCGGACCCGAAGAAGCATTATTTCTGGGGCACCGGTCGGCGCAAGACAGCGGTAGCTCGGGTTCGTTTGCGAGCCGGGGCCGGCAAGTTCGAGGTTAACACCAAGGACTTTGAAAAATATTTCACCGAAGATCGGGACCGTCAGGATGTCGTCGCCCCGCTGAAAGCCACCCAGACCCTCGGCAAGGTCGATGTCTTCGTCAACGTGAAAGGCGGCGGACTGGCCGGCCAGGCGGGGGCAATCATGCTCGGCGTGGCTCGGGCCCTGAAGCTGGCCAACAGCGAATACGAACCGGCCTTGCGGGCCGGCGGCTACCTTACCCGGGACAGCCGCAAAGTCGAGCGAAAGAAGTATGGAAAATCCGGTGCTCGCCGGAGCTTCCAGTTCTCGAAGCGATGACCGATCGCCGACGAAACGAAGGGACAATCAACCACCCCGGCGAGCCTTTGCCGGGGTGGTTTTTTTAAGTATGTTAGGATGCGACGGGAAGCGGCGAGAATATTTCTCCGCCGCGTAGTCAGGAGCCTTTAGGAAGCTATACGATGTTGCAACAGAACACTGTCCGTGTCGCCATTATCGGAGCGACGGCCTATACCTCACGGGAGGCCATCCGCCTGCTCCTGAACCATCCAAGGGTACAAATAACGGCCCTGTGTTCGCGGCGAGATCCGCAACCGGCGATCGAGGATATTTTCCCTGAGTTCGCCGGCCGTCTGACCATGACCTGTGAACCGATCAATCCTTCCGCCCTGAAAGGACGAGCCGACGTGGCCTTGCTTTGTCTGCCGAACGGGCTGGCCATGGGGTTGGTGCCGGACCTGTTGGCCGCCGGCCTGCGGGTCATCGATTTTTCCGCAGACTATCGACTAAAAGAGCCGGCGGACTACGCCCAGTGGTACAACAAGCAACATACTGACCTGGCCAATCTCGAGAGCGCGGCCTACGGGCTACCGGAGCTGTTCCGCCAGAAGATTCGCGATGCCCGGGTGGTGGCTAACCCGGGTTGTTATCCGACGGCGGCATCGCTGGGGATCGTACCGCTCTTGCGTCAACACCTGATTGACCCGCACGAGATCATCGTCAACGCGGCCAGCGGGATCAGCGGGGCCGGCCGCGAGCCGAAACCGGAACATCATTTTCCCGAACGCCATGAGAACTTCGAAGCTTACAAAATCGGTGACCATCGCCATCAGATAGAAATCGAGCGAACCTGCGACGGGCACGTTCCGCGCGGCAAATCACAGGTGCTTTTCGTACCGCACCTGATACCCATGGAGCGAGGCATCCTATGCACGATGTATTTAAAACCGCTTCAGCCAATATCGCTTGAGCATGTGCAACAGGTTTTCGCGGAAGCGTACGCAAATGATCCTTTTATCCGGTTACGGCGTTACCCACCGCGAACCGCCGAGGTAGCCCGCACGAATTTTTGCGATTTGACCGCGCGGGTTGCCAAGGGACGTATCATAGTATTGGCGGCTATCGATAATATGGTCAAAGGGGCGGCCGGCCAGGCCGTGCAAAATCTGAACCTGATGTTCGGACTGGACGAACGAACGGGACTTATGTGAAGCTGTCAGCATTCAGCGGTCAGCGATCAGTGGTCAGAACCGGAATCGGAACCCGGAGGGCGAGTGACGGGCCTACACGCTACGAATGTCGGTACGCTACTGGCCCCATGCTGGCTCGCCACGCGGGTCAACTGGGGTTCTGATGCCCGAATACTGAATGCTGAATGCTGAGTACTGAGTACTATAACCATGAAAAACGAAACCATTACGGCTCCTCTGGGTTTTCGGTGCGGATCGGCCGCCTGCGGAATCAAGGCCAGCGGTAAGCTGGACATGGGCGTACTGGTAGCGGACGAGGCCTGCACGGCGGCCGCGATGTTCACCCGCAACCGCTTCTGCGGCTCGCCCGTGACCGTCGGCCGCGAATATGTGCGCGATGGACGCCTGCGGGCGATCGTAGTCAACAGCGGATGCAGCAACGTGGCCACGGGCCGACGCGGCGTGGCCGACGCCCGACAGACCTGCGTTTGGGTAGCCGAGGCCATCGATGCCCGCCCGACGGATATTCTGCCGGCCAGTACGGGGATCATCGGCGCCTTTCTCCCCATGGACAAGATGCGGCGAGGGATCGATCAGGCCGTCGCCAATCTGTCCTACTCGGCGGCCGCGGGTCGAAAATTCGCTCGAGCGATCATGACCACGGACTTGAAACCCAAACAAGCCTGTGCCCGGGTGCGGATCGGTAAAACAACGATCACCCTGGCCGGCTGTTGCAAGGGCAGCGGGATGATTGCGCCGAACATGGCCACCATGCTGGCCTTCCTGACCACGGACGCGAAGGTAGCCGCCCGGGATTTGAAACGCATGCTGGCCGAGGCCGTCGAACCGACATTCAACCGCGTGACCGTGGATGAATGCCCCTCCACCAGCGATACGGTAACCATCCTGGCCGGCGGCGCGGCCGGCGGGCTTAATTCCACAAAGGCAAAGGCTTCGTTCGCCACTGCCCTGCGAGAAGTTTGCGACTCTCTGGCCTATCAGATCGCCGCCGACGGAGAAGGCGCTACCCGGGTTTTGGAGATCAAGGTTAGCGGCGCGAAAACCGCCCGGGATGCGCACGCCGCCGCCCGGGCCATCGCGGTCAGCCCGCTGGTCAAGACGGCCGTACATGGCGGCGATCCAAACTGGGGGCGTATTGTTCAGGCCCTGGGGGCAACGGACGTTGCCTACAGTCCCGAACGTGTTACCGTCCGACTGGGAAACGCGATTTTGTTCCGGCACGGGGCACCGGCCAAGGAGCTTAACCCGAAAAAGCTATCGCAGGCCATGCGCCGCAAGCACGTGACCATCGCGGTCGACCTGGCCGCCGGCCGTGTCGCCGACCGCGTGTTGACCTGCGATTTCTCGCGCGAATATATCGCGATCAATGCCGATTATCACACATAACCCTCAAGAGCATAAGGAGAACACGCAATGAACGAAATGAATCGAAACAAGGATATGAGCAAGGCCGCTCCGGCCATGTCCCGACGGCTGTTTCTAGAGACCTCGGGATCGACCATACTGGGGGCGACGGCCGGTATGCTGGCTTATGTCGGGCGGGCTTACCCGGCCCAGACCGACAAGAAGATTCGCCTGGGAGTGGTCGGCGGCGGCTTCGGAGCGGGATTTCACTGGCATCAACATCCCAATTGCGTTATCACCGGCGTGACCGACCTGAGGCCCGAACGACGGGAAAAACTTCGCAAAAACTACCAATGCGATCAGGTCTACGACTCGCTCGAAGAGATGCTCAAGAAAGCCCGGGACATCGACGCGGTGGCCGTCTTTTCCGGCGCCCCGGACCATGTCAAACACGCCGTCATGTGTATGGAACGCGGGCTGCACGTGGTCAGCGCCTGTCCCGCCTGCATCGATCTGGAGGAAGCCCAGACACTCAAGGAGGTCAAGGAGAGAACCGGCTTGCGTTACATGATGGCCGAGTCCAGCTATTATCGTCAGGAATGCATCTATGCCCGCAATCTGTACCGCGCGGGGGGGTTTGGTGAGATATTTTATACCGAGGCCGAGTATTACCACGATTTTCCAGAAATGCACTCCACGCCCGAGAAAAAGGGCACGTTATTTGTTAACCCCGATGGATCGCGGACCTGGCGTTGGGGGCTGACCCCGATGTTGTACCCCACACACTCGCTCGGTTATTTGGTCGGAGTGACCGGAGAGCGGATCACCCGGGTCTCCTGTCTGGGCTGGGGCAACGCGGACAACCCGGCACTCCAGGATAATCGCTACGATAACCCCTTCTGGAACCAGGTCGCCTGCATGCAGACGGACCAGGGGCACATGCTCCGATGCAACGTGTTCTGGAAGATTCAGGTTCCGCCAGGCGGGGAGCGGGCTCAATGGTTCGGCGAAAAGGCCTCGCTGTACATGGGCAGGCATAAGCTGCACGCTTCCTTCCAGGCGCCCGGAGGAAAGGTGGATATCCCCCAATACTGGAAAACGGACATGCTGCCCGAATCGATGCGCCACGATTCCGGACACGGCGGGTCAGCGGTTTTTCTTTCCGCCGAGTTCATCAATGCCCTGATCGAGGACCGCGAGCCGGCGTGCGATCTGTACGATTCACTAGCGATGACCGTGCCGGGTATCGTCGCTAACCAGTCGTCCCTCAAGCAGGGCGAACAACTGCCCGTCCCGCAGTTCGATCGCCCGAAAGCGTAAAACGGCCGCGAACTGGGCAAGCGATTCAACCCAAGCATGGGTACAATAGAGCAACGATGCGGGGACACCCTGCCCGAGGTTCTACCCTGCCCACGGGCGGCTATACCCGGGCGACCGAAACGAAGTGCGAGAAAAGCAAAATAGGAGTTCGCTCCCGACGGATCAACGATGCCGACCAAGCGGGTGTATCTTGAAACCATGGGCTGCCAGATGAACGTGCTGGACAGTGAGCTCGTCATCGGCCAGCTCTGCGCGCTTGGCTATAAACCAACCGACGATTATCACACGGCCGACCTGGTGCTGATCAATACGTGCAGTGTACGACACCGCGCCGAAGAAAAAGCTTACAGCCGATTGACGGCAATAGCCCGGGCAAAAACGGAGCGGCCGAATATGATTATCGGGGTCATCGGCTGCATGGTCGAACGCGATCATGAAGGCATCCGGCAGCGCTGCCCGTATGTAGATCTGCTCTGCGGGCCGGGGAACCTCAACGAAATCCCCGCCCTGCTCGCTACCGTCGAGGAAACCCGGGTACAGGCAATCGCCCTGGAACATGACCACTCCCGCCGGTTGCCCTCGGCCGAGCGAACTCTGCTCTACAACAGCATTGAAGAATTAGACATGTCACGGCGAACGCCGCCGGACGGTAGAACATTGCAAGCCTATGTACGCGTCCAACGCGGTTGTGACAAATTCTGCTCCTTTTGCGTCGTGCCTTTTACCCGTGGTCCGGAACGCAACCGCCCACCGGCCAACATAGTCATCGAAGCCCGCCGGCTCGTCGACATGGGGGCCAAAGAAATTACCCTGCTTGGTCAGACCATCAACAGTTATGCCTACACCGACTCCAGCACAGGTCGTACCGTCCGGCTGGCCGACCTGCTCGAACAAGTGCATGAGATCGAAGGGTTGCAGCGTCTGCGCTTTGTTACCAGCTACCCCGGAGACTTTACCGACGACATCCTGCAAGCCATGCGCGACCTGCCCAAAGTCTGCGAATACCTGCACCTCCCGGCCCAGAGCGGATCGAACGCCGTGCTCAAGCGCATGCGTCGAAGATATACGGCCGAGCAATACACCGAGCTGATCGCGCGGGCTCGGGAAACGGTCCCCGGCATAAGCCTGGCCGGCGACTTTATCGTCGGCTTTTGCGGAGAGACCGACGCGGAGCACGCCGAAACCCTCGCCCTGATCGAGCGGGTAGGATACAAAAACATTTACATGTTCAAGTATTCGCCTCGGCCGGCAACGGTGGCCGACCGCTCCCTACCGGACGACGTGCCCGAGGCGGTCAAAAAACGTCGCCATTTGGATCTGGTCGAATACCAGAAAAGAAGCGGGCTGGCCCATCACCAGGGATTCATCGGCCGAACAGTGGAAATTCTCGTCGAAGGATTCAGTAAGGCGGCGATCAAGGCTCAGGAGGCCGAGCAGGAGCGAAACAACCACGTCTCCTGGAAACGCGGCGATCAACTGGTCGGTCGAACCCGTACCGACGAGATCGTCGTCTTCACCGGCCCGAAGAGTATGATCGGCCAACTGGTCACGGTCTGGATCACGGCCGCCACGGCCTTAACGCTCCATGGCGAGGCGGACCAGACAAGCGCACCGGCCACGGTTGTCGACTAGAACGATGCCCCCCGGCCTCAGCTTAACCGGTCTTTCAGATCGGACTTGCGGGTCACCAATGCTCAAACCCTGTATAATGCCCCCCGCCCCCGTAAGAGAAAGGTACGCGCACCTATGATACGTAAATCCTGGACGGCGCGGACCACGGCGGCTGGAATGATCAAACCATGACCTCAGAGTGGAAACTGCGGGATGTTTTAGCTCCGTTGAAAGCCATGCGTATCGCGGTAACGGGCGTGCTCATGGGCACGGCCAACCTGATTCCCGGCGTGTCCGGAGGCACCATGGTACTGGCCATGGGGCTTTACGAGGAGTTCATCGAGGCGGTGGCGGACGTGACCGCGTTGCGTCTGCGGCCGGCGCGGGTGGCCTTCCTGGCTATCCTGCTGGCGGCCGCCGGTCTCGCGGTGGTCTTCCTGGCCAGCCTGATCCTGTACCTGTTGTTCATCGCTCCGTCGTTCATGTTCGCCCTGTTTATCGGGTTGACGTTGGGGGGCGTACCCACCCTGTTGCGGATGATCGGGCAAGTGAGCCTCTCCTGCGGCGTCGCCATGTTCGCGGGGCTGGCGGTGATGGCTACGATTGCCTTCACAACTCAGGCGGCGGACATGCCCCGCAACATGGCCATGGACTTTGTCAGCGGCATTATCGGCACGATGGCCATGGTGCTTCCGGGCATCAGCGGATCGTACATACTGCTGGTGCTCAACCAGTACGACCGGGTCATCGGGGCGGTGGACGACCTGCGGCGGATGGACTGGTCGGCCTTGTGGATCGTGATCCCGGTGGGCGTGGGCGTCGTGGCCGGCATGGCGGGGATCGCCAACGTCCTGCGGTATCTGCTGCGTCGCTACGAGAAGGTCACGCTGGGTTTCCTGATGGGGCTGCTGCTCGGTTCGGTGCTGGGTTTGTGGCCGTTCGGTCGGGCCCCGACGGAGAAGATTCTCGAAAAACGTTCGCCGGAGCAGTTGCGGGTGTATGCCGAATCGATCGGCCTGCCCGTCGCCGCCGGTCTTGAAGGCCGCGCGCGGATCGACCATATCTTGGTGGCCTGGTCGCTGACCGAGAAATCGCCGGTCATCGTGGCCCGCAAACACCCGGAAGCCATGCTGCGGTTGTTTGCCGAGCGGGAGGGTCTGATCGTGCCGGCCGACTTGCAGGGCGCCGCCCTGGCCGAGCATGTCGTCCGGTCCTGGCCGCCGTTGCAGGCGGGCAATCCTTCGACCCGCGAGATGGTCGCCGCCCTATTCGCTCTGGTGCTCGGCTTCGCGGCGACGGTCATGCTTGGCAGACTGGCCCCCAAAGGCTAGGATGAACGGTCATGGATCGGAAGCAGCAGGAAACGCTATTGCGATTAGCTCGGGAGACGCTTCGGGCACGTTTAACAAATGCGCCTCTACCTCCGATCCCACAGGAAGCGGACTATGCGAGCACAGTTGGCGGGGTATTCGTTACCCTGAAAAACGCCGGCGAGCTGCGCGGATGCATCGGGCAGTTTCTCCCCGATACCGGCCTGGCCGAGACCGTCCAGCAGATGGCCCTTTCCGCCTTGTGTGACCCGCGATTCCGGAGAAATCCGGTCACCGCCGAAGAACTGGACCACCTTGATCTCGAAATCTCCATCCTCTCGCCCATGCGGCGAACCGATGATCCGCTATCGCTGGAGCTGGGCAAGCACGGCATCTACATCCGTCGAGGGGCTTCGGCCGGCTGTTTTCTACCACAAGTGGCCGACGAAACCGGCTGGAGCAAGGAAGAGTTTCTCACTCACTGCTGCGCAGGCAAGGCCGGGATGAATCCCGACGCCTGGAAAGACCCGGATACCGAGGTTTATCTGTTCACCGCCGAGGTTTTCGGCGAATAATTCCTCGACTTCATGTCTCGAGCGATGGCGAAACCTACTCAGCCCTGCTTCCGGTATACGTGTCCCGGATAAAATCGTGGCAATGCCCCGTCGCAGCCACCCTGAATATGAGCAGGAACCGAATTTACCAGCGATGCCACCAACCGACAGCCACGCAGAGGATGGACATGACCGCGATAACCCGCGGCTTAAATAACACCGCCGCCAGCAGGTAGAGACCGGCCAGCAGAGCGAACGTCATGGAGGGAAGCCAGTAAGGAAACCATTGCGGCATATGCAACATGACACCCAGGGCCGCCACCAGCGGAGCCAAAACCAACCCGGTCAAATAACAAGCCTCAAACAGCGCCTCCCAGCTCGGCCGCCGCTGTACACCGAACGCCGCCACCAATAAAACCAATGCCGCACCGGCCAGCACCAACGGCCAGCGGCCGACAACCCACTCGGTAAGCGGAACATGCGGAGAGCGGACCAGTATGAACCCAACCATACAACCGACGGCCAGCAGCAACAGCCAGCCCAGCGTCGGCTTACCGGTCCGCCGAGCAGAGAATAAGAGCGACAGAATCAACAACCCATAGGCGAAAAGTCCCCAGACCCATCGCCGCTTCGCATCGTCAAGATCGGTGACGTATTGTCGCAAAGGCCAGAACGCCAGACATGCCCCAACCAGCACCCCTATCGCCCCGACCAGAAACCCCACCCGCCGACACACCCGAATCAAACGACCGGCCGTCGTCCAAGCCTGGCCGGAATCCAACTGCTGTTCCCAGACCCCGCCTAGCCAGTGCCAGAAAGCCGTCATTATCGCCAATCCCAGGATAGCCCGGTTAAATATCTCCGCAAACATCGCCTCCGGAGTATTCGATAGCGGCTGAGCAAACATGCAACCCGCCACTACTCCAAGCGTCATAAGCGCACAACCGGCGTCGGCCAGAC
Source organism: Phycisphaerales bacterium (assembly GCA_012729595.1). Classification (GTDB taxonomy): domain Bacteria; phylum Planctomycetota; class Phycisphaerae; order UBA1845; family PWPN01; genus JAAYCU01. The sequence continues at coordinate 45,235 of JAAYCU010000283.1, read as the reverse complement.
TTTCCTGCCAGCGTCGATGAGCCAGTACCAGTAGCGACCCGCCGGTAAGAAACGCGCCGACACCGGTCAGAGGCCGACTCACGAATACACAACCCACGAGCAACACCAGCATGGCGACGGTACCCACGCTGAACCGGAAGCCGGGCCACTCCGTCGCCGCCTCCGCCAGTCGCCATAATTCATTGGGCCAGGCCCGAACCCGCCGCCGATGATGGGCCCAGCCCGCCGCCCAGCAGAACAACGCCGTCACCAGGCCGGCCCCGAGAATAAACACGCTCGCCCATGCGGTTTCCTCGGCCAGCCCAACCACACCCTCCACCGCTACCGGGCGGCGTAATGCCGGAATCAGCAGAGCACACCACAACCCGCCAAATACCAGTAAACCGTAAATACTGGTCAAGAGGGCAGGCCGACCACTGCTCCACCAGCGAAGCAGCAAGGCCCCCACCAGCAAAGCGATATCCACCAGGCCCGAGGGCCAGATTTCCAGTCGCCAGCTTATCGGGTATCGAAATGCGGCGATACGGAAAAATATTTCGATCGAAGCGGCCAGAGTCATACCGATGATTGCCAACCAACCGGTCAGCAAAACCGCAAGTCGCAGAACGGCCACCAAATCCCGACCCGTTTGGCCGGCGCTGAAAGCCGGACAACCACGTTCGATGGAAAGTCTAACCAGGGTCCAGAATAAACACAGCCCTGCCGAAACATGCACAAAATAAGGCAAACCCTGCTCTTGAGGCCAGGCCCCCATCACCGGCCCCACGGTCAACAACATGACCACGAAAGCAAAGCTCAAAACCACCGATATGCGTGTCATCTTCACTAAATAACTCCCGAAGCCCGCCGACCTATTGGCGTTTTCCCCCTGATCTGTCATGAAACCCGGCAACTACCAGCCGCGACAACAGGTTAATGAATTGCCCCGCCCGGTCAATGGCGGATACATCCGAACTGTCGTAGCAGGGGGCATGGACAGGCCCTGGTCACGCCTTGGCGGGACCAGGGTCTACCCGTGCTTGTCAGCCGTGCCCGTACCGACATGGAAACCGGCCGCCCGGCCGGTTGTATTTGAAAATCGGGCGGTCTATACTGGTTCCCGGCCCAGGAACGTAAAGGGAGGGCTTGGCTACGATGGCCCGGCAATGGATGCTCGCCCCGCTGATGCAAGGATGCGCGGAGTTCGCCCGCCGACTCAACGTCCATCCCCTGATCGCCCAGATTCTGCATAATCGCGGAGTCACCGATACTTCCGCCGCCCGGGACTTCCTCAACCCCGAATTAATCAGGCTCCATCCGCCCGAGCAGCTTGCCGGTATCGCCGAGGCCGCCGCCCTGCTCGCCGAGAAGGTCCGCCAGAAGAAAACCATCGCCATCTACGGCGACTACGACGTTGACGGCATCACCGCGACCGCCATCCTCTGGCAACTGCTCAAATTAGCCAAGGCCCAGGTGTCCTATTATATCCCTCATCGGCTGGAGGAAGGTTACGGCCTGAACGCCGACGCCCTGCGGCAACTGCGGGCGAGCGGCGTCGATACGGTCGTTACCGTCGATTGCGGAGCGACGGCGTGCGCGGAAGCCCGGTTGGCCCGCGAGCTTGGCCTGACCTTGATTGTTACCGATCACCACGCCCCCGGCGACGAGTTACCCTGCGCCGAGGCCGTCGTTCACCCCGCTCTGGAAGATTACCCCAACCCCGCCCTTTGCGGGGCCGGCGTCGCTTTCAAGCTCGCCTGGGCCGTCGCTCAGCAACTTTCCAACTCCGAGCGAGTGACCCCGGAGTTTCGGGAATTTCTAATCTCCGCCACCGGCCTGGCCGCCCTGGGCACCATCGCCGATGTGTCACCCCTGATCGGCGAGAACCGCATCCTCGCCCGGTTCGGCCTGCACGGTTTATCCGAGTCCAAACTTGTGGGCCTGCGGGCGTTGCTCGAATCGGCCCGGCTGACCGACTGCCGACTGAACAGCGAGCACGCCGGATTCTGGCTCGCTCCCCGGCTGAACGCCGCCGGGCGCATGGGCCACGCCGAACTGGCCGTCGAGCTGTTCACCAGCGCTGACGAAAACCGGGCCCGCGAAATCGCCCTTTACCTCGAGGACCAGAACCGCCGCCGCCAGAAGATCGAAAAACAGATCTTCAAGGAAGCGTGCGAGCGGATCGACTCGGGAAACCTGGCTTCCGACGCGGCCCGGGGCATCGTGCTGGCCGACGCCGACTGGCATGCCGGCGTTATCGGCATCGTCGCCTCGCGAATCGTGGACCGCTACTGCCGCCCGACGATCATGATCGCCCTCAACAACGGCGAGGGGCAGGGCTCTGGGCGCAGCGTCCGCCATTTCGAGCTGCATAAAGCCCTGGCCGCCTGTTCCGAACATCTGCTGACCTATGGCGGGCATGCGATGGCCGCCGGTCTGCGGATTCGGGCGGAGCAGGTCGAAGCCTTTCGCCAGGCCTTTATCGCTCAGGCCAACCAGACCCTGACCGGTAAAGATCTTCAACCTACTCTGCGGCTCGATGCCGAGATTCCCCTCGGCCTGCTCAGTGAACCGCTGATCCGCCAGATCGAGCAACTGGGACCGTTCGGCGCGAGCAATCCCAAACCGTGTTTTGCCAGCGGTCTGTTGGCCCTGGAAGGTGAGCCGCGACTGATGGGTCGACTGGGCGAGCACATGTCCTTCAACGTCACCGACGGGCAGAACCGGTTGCGGGCCGTCGCCTTCAAGGGCAAGGACGGCTATCAACCGCTCATGGACCATCGGCGCTGCCGCCTGGCTTATGTCCCGACGCTCAATACCTACAACGGCCGGACGACCGTTGAATTACAGATTCTCGATATGGTGTTTCCCGAATCATGAGCAGCGTGCTAACGCTCAATCCGTCGGAGGGTGCGGTTCCCGTTCTCGCCGACGAAGGTCGGCCGCTCCGTTGCACGCCATGGCCGGCGTATTTACCCACGACCTGCACGCCGGGACGCGAACCCACGACACCCTCACTCTACCCATCCCGGCCATGAATCGGAGCGTTACGATCCCCCTGCCTCGCCCGCCCGACAGTCCGGAGAGTAAGTGAACAAGGGGCGTCACCGCTTGACTGATTTAGTGTGGATATGCGTCGGCGCCAGGTCCGTTTGGCACGTTCGGCCCGTCAGCCGCTCATGCCGGTTTTCTGGCGGGTGTATTCGGCCATCTGGAAATAAAAACCGGAGAAGGTGATGGCCACCACCAGAAATGGCGTGAAGAATGCATTTCCCAAAAGCATAGGTTGCAGAAAATCCCAGACGCGAGGGCTTTGCCCGGCAAGATTGACCATCCCCGCCAGACAAAGCAGGGCCCCCTCGAAACTGGTGACCAAGGCAATAGCCTGCTCGAACAGAATGAATACCATGGAAATGACGGCCGCGACGAAAAACAGAGCGATGGTCAGGCTGATCTCCGGGCGAACGCCGTATGTATCGAGTACCGTAAAGGGGATGACAGCGGCCCAGGCTGAGACCAACAGGCCGACATAGATCTTGGTTAAGCGCCATCCAAAGAATAAAAGAATCAGACCGATTAACCCTGCCAGCAATATGCGATAGTGCATTAACAACGGCAAATAAATACATACGATAGTATTGATGGCTACCAGGCTGACCACCACCAAGATACTATAAACCCGCAACCCCCAGAGCAAAAATACCAGGCCGGCCGACAGAAAAAACATTCCCAGGATGAATTCCTGTCGCGACAAATCCATCAATAAGGCCGACCAATTGATCATAATAATTGATATCCGCAAACCGTCCGTTCGCTTAACCGTTAGAACGACCGGTTATTGGTTCGGATGAGCCGGTCCCATCGCGGCCATCTGGACAGGCCGACCACCCCGGGCCTGCATGGACAAAGAAATAATCAGCAATAGCCCCAGCCCCCCCAGAAGCCAGCCCGGCTGGGCTTGCATCTGCGTCCACAAAGCCGGCCACTGCATGGATATCAACGAACCGCCCGCCAAACCGACGGCCAACACTCCGAACAGGGAGGTACCAACGATGGCGGCCGTCCGGGTCAGCATCACGCCGACAATAACACCCAGCACCCCGGCCAGGGCTAAAGCCAGGCCGATACGCGTCGTGAACGGCCGCTGCTGGTTCCAGAAATAATCCTTTACTTGGATCCAATAATACTCAGACTCTTCCATGGCCGGGCCTTCACCCGCGGACGATGGATCGGCAAGCACGTAAACTGCGCCCTCGCTGCCGTAATGCTGGTCCTGAAAGTCCTTGATTACCTGGGGAAGCACCCTCGGCCCGCCAATGAGCAGTACCAGGACTACCGCACAGAGCCCGGTCAACAACCCTACCCACCAGCGATACAGCAGATGACCTATGATCGCCGCGATGGCCCCTCCGACGACCAGACCGACCAGATCATCCACCGGAATAGTCCGCGCCACTCGAATCCCTAAGGAAATACCCCCGGCCAGAAAACCCAGGACGAATAACGCCCGGAGCAGGCGCGCGCCCCAGAAACACAACACAACCCCGGCCAGCGCGAAGATCGCCGCCAGCACGCTCGGGTCGGGCAGCCGATCCCAGGGCAAATGATGACGCATTAAAGCCAGGACATCTGAAAGAGCTGTGATTAGTTCTTGCATGCCGACCACGGCGCACCTCTGCGCTGCGAGCGAACCCGCCGCGCCGAAAGCCATCAAGAGGAACGGCTGTCGGCGGTCTGAACCACCGGCCGCTGGATCTCCCGCCACCCATTGCGGTCGAGATGGACTATTACCTGGGCTTGAGGATCGCCACGATCGAGAAACAGGGCGATGTTCCGAATCTTGGCGGCCGGGTCGAGCTCCTCGCATTCCTCGCCGATGGCCGAACCCCAGATGATCTCACCGCCGCGCCTGGTGCGCAGGACGATATGCTCCTGGTTTCGGTCCCGGCGACCACGATAATTGGCCATGTCGATGGCACTGATCTGCACGGCAAAAGGCTGCTGGAATATAAGCCGGGCCAGACGCACGGCGGCTTCCGCATCGGTCTGGCGATCATAGGATCGGCCTACCGGCGGAGGCGCGGTACGCACCCCAAATATACGAATCCAACCAGCCTCGGACCCTACGCTACCGTATTCCTCCGGCAGCCTGACCCCATCGGCATCGATCGGGATAAAACCTTCGCTCCAGCTACTGTTACTCAACCCTTGGCGAGTATAGATCATCGCTATCGGACGGCGATAATCGCAATCTACACGCACCACTCCATTCATTTCCTTGGTTACCTGACGAACCTGGGCTACCCAACCAGTGGCCTCCATGCGCCTCGCCACCTCCGCGAGCAGATCGGCATCGCGCCATTGGGCCGATTTGGGCATTTCGATGGCCGACAGAATCCGCGGCCGCCAACCCTCATCATCGATCCACTGATTCCCGGGTTGGCAGACCAGATCCAGCTTCACCGGCGGATCGAAATCCGGACGGGTCAACACATATTGGCGCAAACGCTCTAAACCCATGACCGCGCCGGTTACCAAAACCAACACGCCCAGGGCCGAGGCCGTCGTTCTCCAATCTACTAGTCCGCAACCACTCTCGTCCGGACTACCGCTTCCCTGATCGGGAATCGCTTTTTTCTTGCGCCGTCTTCGACTCACTCACCTGCTCCCATCGGAACCGACCTGTACGACCGGCCCGGCTTCCTGTCCGCCATTATCTCTGGCAGGTTAATTCCACAATCCGTTGACAGAGCATCTCGAAACTCAATCCCGCCTGCCGGGCCGCCTTCGGCAGCAACGAATGATCGGTCAGGCCGGGAATCGTATTGATTTCCAGAACGTAGGGTTCCAGAGTACGAGAATCGACCATCCAGTCAACCCGCGAGAAATCACGGCATCCCAAGGCCAGATGGGCCTGTACGCTCATATCCCTGATGCGCGCTAGCACGGCGTCCGGCAAATCAATATCGAACCGATACTCCGTATCGTTGTCAAGATACTTGGCCTCGTAGTTGTAGAAATCCCGGCGGGTCTGGATCTGGATCGGAGGCAGGGCCGCCTCGCCGAGAATGCCCACGGTCAATTCCGGCCCCTGGATAAACTCCTCCAATAAACAACGATCGTAACGCCGGGTCATGTCTTCCAGGACGCCACGCAACTCTTCCGGCTGACGTACGATAAGACAATCGACACTACTACCCTGAGCGGACGGCTTGACCACCACCGGACAGGTCCAATGCTCCAGTACCTTGTCCACTCGCTGCGGGCTGACCACGTCGAATCGCGGGGTAGGAACATGGGCCTCGATAAAACGGCACTTGGCGGCCACCTTATCCATAGCCAAAGCCGATGCCCGCGGACCCGATCCGCTGTACTTTATACCGCGCTGTTCGAGAACCTGTTGCACCTGCCCATCTTCGCCGAACTCCCCGTGCAGGGCCAGAAATACCATGTCCATCGGGCGTTCGAGGGCGGATAGATCATCGGGCTGGATGTCCGCGCTGTAAACGTCATGCCCCAGCGCTCGCAGGGCTTCGGTGACCCGTCGGCCACTATTCAAGCTGACTTCCCGCTCGCTACCAGGACCGCCCATCAAGACGGTGATCGCCAGCTTACGCTTGACCGTCTTCAGTGCGGGCACCAGAACTGCCGGTTTGTCTACTAAACGCGTCATCGCAATACTCCGTATTCGGTTGGCCGGTCAGAAACCCCCGCCGGACGCTCCGGCCACCAGTTCCTCACTTCGCGCGTGCCGCGAGGACCAGATTTCCAGCTCAAGCTCCAACTCAACGCCGAAGCGTTCGGCCACCTCTCGGCGGACCAGAGCGATCAGGGCCAGTACGTCTCGGGCGGTGGCGCCTTCCTTGGCGACGATGAAGTTGGCATGCTCGAGGGCGACCATGGCTCCACCAATAGTCCGCCCCTTCATCCCGGCACGATCGATCAACTGACCGGCGCTGTGGCCGGGTGGATTGCGAAACACGCAACCGGCACTCGGATAAGCCAGCGGTTGCGTGCGTTTCTTATAATCCCAGATTTCCATATAACGACGGCGCAGCTCCGCTGGATCTTCTGGACGCAACTCAAGCGTCGCCTGGCAAACCAGCAGATTGTTCAAGTTACTGCCGCGATACCTAAAGCCCACCTCGGCGGCGGACATCGTACGCTCCCGGCCGTCGATATCGACCACGACAATTTCGCGAACCACGTCAGCGATCTGGCCGAAACGCCCGCCGGCATTCATGCGGATTGCACCGCCCAGTGTCCCGGGGATACCGGCCATGCATTCCAGACCGCCCAGCCCCTGGCGCACCGCGTCGAGTATGAGGCGATTAAGATCTACCCCACCCGCCGCCGTGACCCGTGGCGGATTCGCCTCCAGCTCCCACTCCATCCGCCGAAAGGCCGGGCTGTTCAGTCGAACCACTACGCCGTCCACCCCGTCATCGTCTACCAGCAAATTGGCTCCCAGCCCCAGTACATAACTGCGAATATTCTCGTCGCGGCACTGACCGAGGATTTCCCGCAATTGCTCCATGGATTGCGGTCGGGCAAACCAGCGGGCCGCACCCCCCAAACCGAAATACGTGTGCGGCGACAGCGGCTCGTTCGCGTGGACCACATCGGCCATATTGGACAGAAAAGGCATCATCAGCATTCCCACTTTCGACCGCCGACCAGGGACCAGCAAAACCACCCGATCAAATACGTTCTCCGCGTTCCGTCACAAGCCGGAAGGCAGTATATCCCGTCCGCTTGCCCATGTCCCATTCAACGCCGATGCACTCCGTCCCCACCCACTTATCGCGCGGTCCGAGGTTCCAAGCGGGCCTCGATAACGCGCCTATTTCCCCGAGCGTGTTTGTTTGAGGCAATCCAACAATTGGTCGGCCATCCGCCATACGTCGCCGGCCCCCATTGTGATCACCAGGTCGCCTTCGCGAACCTCCCGGCCTAATTGCATCACGATTCGCTCGAAACTTTTTTCGTAGCGGGCCTCGCCTCCCTGGGCATGAATCCGCTCGACCAGATCGATGGAATCGATCAAATCACGCTCGGATTCACTGTCCCGGACAAAGAAAATATCCGGCACGATCACCAAGTCGGCGGAGCCGAAACTCCGAGCGAAATCATTCAACAGGCAACGAGTCCGCGAATGCTGGTGCGGCTGAAAGACAACGAACATCTTGCGCGGGCGATAGAAGTCCCGCGCCGCCCGAAGCGTAACCTGAATCTCGGTGGGGTGATGGGCATAATCGTCCACTACGGTCACCCCGGCGACACTACCGCGAAGGGTCAGGCGTCGTCCGGCCCCGCCGAACTCGCCCAAGGCCTTGGCAATGGTCTCCGGCTCCACCCCGGCCCGGAAGCACAAGGCCATCGCCGCCAGGGCGTTGGACGCGTTATGCCGACCCGGAATAGACATGGCCACCTCGGTCAGTACCCGGTCGCCTCGCCAAACCTCGAAACGGATACAACCGTTATTGCTGTCCAGGATGTTGGCTCGCCAATTAAAGTTACCCTCGAAACCAAAAGTCTCCACCGGGGCAACCGACCCGGCCAGCACCCGCTGAACATTGCGATCCTCGCCGTTGACTACCAGTAGCCCGTCAGCGGGTAGCAACGCGATAAAATCCCTGAAAGCCTCTTCTATCGCGTCGAGATCGGCATAGTAATCGAGATGGTCTTCCTCGATGTTTAGAATAGCGGCCAACCGCGGCCGTAGATTTACGAACGAACGATCGTACTCGCAGGCCTCGACGACGAAGTGCTCGCCCTCGCCGTAACCGGACCCGCCGCCGAGTTGCTCGACCTCCGCCCCAATCACATAGGACGGATCGCACCCCGCCCGGCGGAGTACATAGGCGACCATGGCCGTCGTGGTACTCTTGCCGTGCGTCCCGGCGATGGCCAGGCCCGTCTGCTGAGCCATGAGCAGGCCGAGCAATTGAGAATACTTCATCACCGGATATCCGCGACGCCGGGCTTCCGCCAGCTCGGGGTTTGTTTCCTTGATGGCGGCTGAATAGACCACCAGATGGCATGATTCGGGCAGATGGTCTGCTGCTTGCGTGGTGTAAACCTTCGCGCCATGGCTGGCAAGTATCGCGGTGGCATCGGAAGCCGCCCGATCAGACCCGCTTACAATAGCCCCGCGGCGCAGCAGCATTTCCGCCGCCCCGCGCATACCGCAACCGCCTACACCGATAAGGTGCACGCGTTGCCCAACGGGTAGCCAATTCCTCGTGAAGTCCCGCAGAGAAGGAACCGCCGGATAGAGCGGCGGTGCCACCTTTATTTCGCTGCCCGTCAGGCCGATCATCCGTGCGCCTCTGGACATGAAAAATTCCTTCCTGGAAAAAAATCCGCGAACGCCCGGGGCGTCCGTAGGCTACAAGCCCGACCTACCAGACGTTACCGGTAGCGATCCGCACCAGTATCGGGTTATTTTAATCAAAGACCCTGAGCAATGAAAGAAAAACTCCAGATCGCGCCGCATAAATAGTACTCGGAAAGACGCGGCGCACCTGCGCTAAAGCCAATCCATATAAGAGTATCGGGAGTCGATTTGCAATTCCTTGAGGGGTATCGAGAGCTTTATGGGCCACCATTCAGAAAGATTCAGAATTGAGCAAATGAACCGCTCACGATGGCGATCTCACGGGAGCGGAAAGCGGTTTTTTCGCCTCGGCCAATAAATATTCGGCGATACGTTCGGCGGACTCAGGATAGGCCAAGGACCGGACGGCAGCGGACATGCCATCACGCTTATTATCGTCGCCCATCAAGTCGGCCAGAATAGGGCCAAGCAGCTCGGCGTTCCGGCGACCGTCGCGAGTATCATCTATCAGCACGGCCGCCCCAGCCTCGGACAAGACCGCCGCGTTATGCCACTGGTGCTTATCCCGATGAAACGGGTATGGGAGCAACACGGAGGGCTTGCCCACAACCTGGATTTCCGCCAGACTGGAAGCACCCGCCCGCGAAACGATCAGGTCCGCCCCGACCATGGCCTCGGCCATCAGATCGGAAAAGGCCAGAACGCGATAGGGAAAATGCGTCGGACGGCAATTTTCGGCGGCCCGGGCATAGGCTTGCTCAACCCGGTCCCGGTCGGCCGTACCGCTCAGGTGTAAAACCTGCCAACCCGTCCGGGCGATCTGGTCGGCCAGATCGATCAAGGCCTCGTTGATGGTCCGGGCTCCTTGAGAGGCACCCGTAATCAGCAGCGTCTTACGTTCTGGAACCAGGCCGAAATGCCGGTCCAGGTGCGCGTCTGGCAGAGCCCGAAATGCCGGTCGAACCGGGCAGCCGGCCACTATCACTCGCGCCGACGATGAAAAATGCTTCTTAGTCACCGGCCATTGGGCAAAAATGCCGCTCAAATCCTTTCGCCGGGCCAGCCAGCGATTAGCCCGGCCGGGCAGGGCGTCCGGATTGAGCAGGTATGTCGGGATCCCCAGTTTCATGGCCGCATGTACCGGCGGCCCGGAGGCATAACCGCCCGCCCCGACCACCACCGCCGGACGCCGGGCAGTAAACGCCCGATGACAGGACGTAACCGATCGCCGCCACTGCCGCAAAAAGGCTGGCCAGCGCCAAGGTTTGCTGGTGAACGGAAGAACCGACTGGGGAACCGCCTCCAGGCCGGCCCGGCCTAGGACTTCACCGTCGATCGGTCGGGTAGTACAGAAGAAAGTCACGTCGACGGGCAGGCTACGGCCGCGCAAGGCCTCCACCACCCCCAAGGCGGGAAACAGATGCCCACCTGTCCCCCCGCCGGCGAAAACGATCCAAGGATTCTGGGTCATGACCTGCTGTGTTCCTGTTGCACCGGCGAGAACCATGTTAATAAACGACACGCAAATATGCATGAGGGACAGACGCGGGGAGGAGAAGAATCGGAGATATGGGATAACCCTGTTTCATTGCCCCCTCTTCCCTTCTCCTGGTCTCCCACTTCTATCCGCACCTGTTATTCAATGTTTTCGAATCGCCCGTAAGCGGTACCCCCCTGTCGCTCTTCCTCGCGATATTGGCCAACAGACCAACGAGCATACCAAGAAAAATCGCCCCGGACCCCCCGGCGGATACCAGAGGAAGCGAAATACCCTTGGTTGGCACGGAAACCGTGACCACGGCAATGTTCATAGCCGCCTGTAACCCAAGCGTAATGGTGATCCCGAAGGCCAGCAGACGGCCCGTTGGATCGCCGCATATTCGAACCGTTTTCAAACCCTGCCAAAGCAGGGCAATCAATAAGGCGATAACCACCGCCGCGCCCGCGATCCCCAACTCCTCGCAGATCACCGCAAAGATAAAATCGGTGCGGGCCTCGGGCAGATAGGTCTTAATCATCCCGTTACCCAAGCCCCGCCCCCACCATCCACCGTGGGCGATCGTGCAGAGCGACTGGATCACCTGATAACCCTCGCCCTGCGGATCCTCCCAGATATTCAGATAGGTCAACAGTCGGCGCATACGGTGCTGTCGGCTGATCAGCAGGTATCCAAATGCCGGCAGGGCCGGCAGAACCATTAAGAACAGATGCCACAGTCGGGCTCCGCCGACCAGGAGCATGGTACCGGCCACCCCGGCCAGGAGAGCCGCGGTCCCAAAATCCTCCAAGCCGATACCGGCCACGCAGACACCAATAACGCCCACTATCGGTATCAGGCCGGTCCAGAACCGCGAAATATCTACTCTTAGGGTCAGCCACACCGCCAGAAAAATCGGCAGCATGATCTTAATCAACTCCGAAGGTTGAAAACGTAACCCAACACTGTCCGGACTGACCCGAACCCATCGTCGAGCCTGGTTAACCTCCACGCCCAGACCGGGAACATAGACCAGCACAAGGGAACCGATAGCCAGCACCAAGGCGACCAAGGCCAAAGCCCCTCCCCCCGCCGACCATATTCGGTAAGGGATACGAGCCACAACTAGCATGGCAATCATACCGGCTAGAATAAACAGAATTTGTCGCCCGGCTTGAAATTCCCAGAAGCGCCAGCCCAGCAACGGCCGCCCTAGAGTGGCGCCGGCCGAGCAGGTCATGATAGCCCCGACCCCCATCAGACCAACGGCAATAGCAATTATGGCCCGCGAGGTAAATAGCCCGGCCCCTTCGTTCAGATCCGGCTCAGCAGTATCGGCGGTCATGTCAGGCATTGATATAGGCAGGGCCTCGCTCATAGCAACACTCTCTGCGGCCGGCACGCCGCATCCAACGTGCCGCCGTGGGTTTCCCCTCCTTCTCGCGTGTCCTGCATGTGTATCGACACAACGCCGCCCATCCGTCCACCCCCTCAGCGAAGTTTCACGGTAGCCAAGGCGATCCCGGCAAAGATGGCCGCCATCAGCCAGAAGCGGATCACCGTCTGCGTCTCCGTCCAGCCGCCAAGATGAAAGTGGTGATGGATCGGGGCAACACGGAATATGCGTTTACCGCCGGTCGCCTTGAAGTACCCGACCTGGAGCAGAACGGAGATGGCCTCGATTACGAATACTCCGCCCACGATAAAAAGCATCAGCTCGTTTCGGGTAACAATGGCCACATAGCCGATCAACCCGCCCAGAGGCAGCGATCCGGTGTCGCCCATGAAAACCTGGGCCGGATAGGCGTTATACCACAAGAATCCAAGGCAGGCCCCGAGCATGGCCCCACACAGGACGGCCAGCTCCCCGGTCAGAGGGATATACGGAATCAGGAGACTGTGAGCCCGCTCGGCATCGCCGCCCAGATAGACGAAAACCATGAATACGAAACTGCACAAGGCCATGCAACCGCTGGCCAGCCCGTCCATCCCGTCGGTCAGATTCACCGCGTTGGAAGTACCGGTAAGCACCAGCACCGTCACGATCAGAAAGGCGGGGATGCCCAGTTGTATGCCGTATTTATAAAAAGGCACGCTGAGAATACGGAACGCCTCGACCGATTCTCCGCTGACGACGGCCATGGCCGCGTTATGCTGGCCGTGGCGGTAGATAAAAAACCCCAGCAGCACGCCCAGCCCGACCTGGAACAGCAGTTTCTCGTACATTTTCAGGCCGTCCCGCGTCCCGCTACGGGTATACCCGGTCAACTTAAGGTAATCATCGATGCCGCCCAGACAGGCCAACCAGCCCATGCAGAACAGCCCCATACGTATGTAGTAATTCCGTAAATCACCCAGGAGCAACACGCAGATCAGGATCCCCATCACGATCAGGATCCCCCCCATAGTCGGCGTGTTCTTCTTATCCTTGGCGATCTCGTTCAGATCGGCATGATCGAATTCCGGACGGTCACCGATCTTGCGCCGCATCAGCTCGCGGATCACCCGCGGACTCAGCAGCCAGACCACCACGAAGCCCAGTAGGACCGCGCACGTCCCGCGAAACAGCGCATCCTTATAAGCATAGGGGCCCGCGGGGTAGTCCAGCAGATAGTCACATATATGATAAAACACTTATTATCCAGCCACTTTCATATTCGGTATCCACATAAGCGCAGAATGCCGAGAGTCAGATGGAGCGACCGAGGGAAGAACCATGGCGTACCATGTTCTCCACGAACCTCCCTCTCGCTGTCTCTCCGTCTTATTCATTTGCATGAAGGATTACCATAGCACCCAGCTTACCGGGCACTACCGCTCTACGGCCCACTCCTTGATCTTCTCGGCCAGTTGCTCCAACGCTAAAGCCCGCGAGCCCTTTATCAACACGGTATCGTCCTTGCTCAGATGCGAGATCAACCGCTTTCGAGCCAGAGTAGTGGTCGAGTATACGTGTGTCTCAATCTTATCGGCCTCGTCCCGTATGGTCTGACCGATCAAGTCCGCGTTCTCGCCGACCGCGATAACCACATCGGGTTCGCTCCGGGCAATCCGGATCGCGGCCTCGCGATGTAACCGCTGGGTATCGTCGCCCAGCTCACGCATGTCCCCAACGATCAAGACTCTCCGCCGCGCTGGAATGTCGGCTAAAACCTCCACGGCGGCAGCCAGAGACGCCGGGTTTGCGTTATAGGCGTCGTTGATCAGGGTCAACGAACCGATCCGCTCACCGTTAAGGCGCATGGCCGGCATGGTAAAAGAGGCCAACCGTTCGGCAATCTCCTCGTGATCCATCCCAAATCGCCTTGCCACGGCCACCGCGGCCAGCGCGTTCATCCCATTATGCCGCCCGGGAACGGGCAATCGATATGCGAAACGATCATTGACCTCGAAAACCAGGCCCGGCATCCCCGCAACCCCCGTATCCATCTGTTCGACACGCAAGGCGGTAAGACGCAAATCGGCTTCCGGCCAGCATCCAAAATAAACCAGTTTCTGTTGGCTCAACTCCCGATCCCGATGGATCGTATCCCGGATCACTTCCTGATCCGCATTGACGATCCCGCAACCCTCGCCGCGCAGGAAACGCAACAATGATAGCTTTTCGCCGGCGATGTTTTCCAGACTGCCCAAACCGGCCAGATGGGCCTCCGATACGCCGGTAATCACCGCGACCTCCGGCTCGACCAGATAGGCCAATTCGGCGATCTCTCCCAGATGATTAGTGCCCACCTCGCAAATAACAAACTTGTCCTTCGCGTCGGACGAAAGCAAGGTCAAGGGTACGCCTATGGCATTGTTAAAACTTTTCAGCGAAGCCTTGCCCGTCCAGCGGCCGGCCAGGATATGGGCGATCATCGACTTGGTCGTGGTCTTGCCGTTGCTGCCCGTCACGGCCACGACGGTCACGCTGCCGGCCAGAACCGACCGACGGTAATAGCGGGCCAGGCGGCCGAGAGCCTTGACCGTATCATCCACCCGAATCAAAAACGCCGGCCGCGACGGCGGGATCCGCTTGCCGCTCGGTCCACGCACGGGTTTCGGCGCATAATCGTTACGAACCACCGCGGCAATCGCTCCCCCGGCCGCCGCCCGGTCCACGAAATCATGCCCATCGAACCGTTCACCGGTAATGGCTACGAACAAATCGCCCGGCTCGGTATCCCGAGTATCCGTGGAAACGCGAAGCACGTTACCCAAAGGCGCGGCCCGATCGCAGGTTCCCTGCATGGCCGACACAACTTCTTCCAGAGTCAAGGGTTTCATAAGCAGCTTTCAGCCTTCGGTAATCAGCGAATCCCAATATGAGACACGCATATTCAACCAAGGTCAGCATCTATGATGAACAGACGCAACCATTTCTTTTGCTCATCGCCTCGACGGCCACGGCGGCGTCGTCGAATGGCAGTTTATCCCGCCCAATGATCTGATAATTTTCGTGGCCCTTACCCGCCAGCAGAACGATATCCCCCGGCTCGGCCAGGCCGATTACTTCATGGATCGCTCGGCGGCGATCCGCCTCAATCCTTACTTTCGTCCGCTGCGAGTCCGTAAAACCGGTCAATATATCCTCGATGATCCTGGCCGGATCCTCGCTGCGAGGATTGTCGGATGTCACCATTACCAGATCAGCGCCTTCGGCGGCCACTCTCGCCATCCGCGACCGCTTGGTCCGGTCCCGATCACCACCGCACCCGAAAAGTACCAGCAAACGGCCGCGAGCCAGGGGACGCAGGGCTCTCAGCACATTTTGCAACGCGTCGTCCGTATGCGCGTAATCCACCAGCACGGTGTAGCCGGTATCGTTTTCCGTTCCGTCGGCGGCTAGCGGACGAACCCGCTGCATACGACCGGGCACTCCGCGTATGGCGGCCAAGCCACGGGCGATGCTTTCCAGGTCGATTCCAAGAGCCACCGCCGCGGCCGCCGCCGCCAGGCAGTTCTGCACGTTATGACGACCAACCATCGCGGTGCGAACCTGACAACGCCGCTCACCGGAGCCATTCGGCTCGACCACCCCGGACAGGACCAGGTCGAACAACGATCCCTCGGCCTGAATATCCCGCAATACCGCGTAAATATCCAGTCCACGATCATCTGGGCAATCCGCATCCAGAATACCGTAACGCAGGACACGCGCCCGACAATCAGCCACCATCCGTATCCCCGCGGGATCGTCCATGTTGATCGCGGCCGTCGCCCGCTCGTCCAACCCGTCGAATAACTTCTTCTTGGCCCGAAGATAGTTGTCCATATCGACGTGATAGTCCAGATGATCGCCGGTCAGGTTACTGAATACTCCGACATCAAAACGAAGTCCGTCGCAACGTCCCTGGTCCAAGGCGTGGCTGGAGACTTCCATTACCGCGTACGTCGCCCCGGCATTCGCGGCCTCCGCCAGATAACCCATCAAAGTCACCGGCGGGGGAGTGGTCATGGACGCCTCTATGGTGCGACCAACCAGATCATACGCGATCGTGCCGAGCAGAGCCGTCCGATGACGCGCCGCTTCCAAAATGGATTTCAACAAATAACAAAACGTGCTTTTGCCGTTGGTCCCGGTAATGCCAACCAGATGAAAACGTCCCTCATTCTGGAGCCGGTCAAGCCCGTGAAAAGTCGCTGCCAGCCGAGCGGCCACCCCCCGGGTGCATGGCAACACCAGACAGGCTACCCCCTTCGGAACCGCCACCGGCCGTTCACAAATAACCGCGGACACGCCGGCCTGCAACGCTTGTTCGATAAAGACATGACCGTCAACCTGCGTGCCGCGTGTCGCGACAAAACACGCCCCCGGGCCGGCCTGCCTTGAATCGTCCACGATGGCGGTGATCGACGGGTCCGCGGATTCGCCACCTGACGCGGACAACCCCGCGCAGGCGACCAATCGGCTCCATTTAATTTGACGTATTGACGCAGTCATCCATGACGTCCTTTGGTGCGGAATTCCTCCGCCTGTATTTCGATCGGGGAATGATTATAACCGGAAAGACCGGCAAAGATCGATACCGGCCACTTCGTGCGTGAAACTTCGTTTCGAGTTCGTCCTCGAAACCGACGGATTCCGCCGGATCGTCGGCATACCGCGGCACCGGACATTCTTAATCAATGCCCCGAAGCGCCCCCTTTCGCCAAGCGTACGGAAGCCGCGTCCGGCTTATCCGGGGGCACATTCAGATAGGGTAATACCTGCTCGAAAATCGCCTTAGCCACCGGAGCGGCCACGGTACCTCCGTAATAAGGGGCTCCCTTGGGCTTACGAATCATCACCACCGCCACCACCGCCGGATCGCTCGCCGGGGCGGCGGCCATAAAAGAAGCCAGATAAGCTCCCGGCTCGTAACCACGGCGGTTCCGAGCCGGCACCTGAGCCGTACCGGTCTTCCCCAACACCTCCCATCGGTCCATGATACAGGCCCGCCCCGTACCCTCCGACGATACTACCCTTTTCAGCATGTCGCACACGTCGGCGGAGACCTCCGGATCGATAACCTGACCGCGAAATACCGGCTGACTATGGTCCTCGACCAGATTGCCATATTTGTCGATGACCGCCCGGACCACCCGTGGCTGATACAGTCGTCCACCGTTGACAATCGCGGAAAAGGCCACTCCCAATTGAAGCGGTGTCGGGGCCATTTCCTGCCCCATGGGAACGGACGTTGTGGTATAGGAATTCCACCGCCGCAGGGGCATGAAGATACCGTGATTCTCGCCGTGCAGGTCGATCCCCGTCGGCTGTCCGAAACCGAAGTCGGACAGATGGGAATGCATTTTCTCGTTACCAAGCCGCAAGCCTAATTTGGCCATGCCGATGTTGCTCGATTTGATCATAATCTGGGCTACGGTCAAACCGGAATAGGAGTGGACATCATGCAGTATCCGCTTGCCGATCCGAAACGCCCCGCGCTCGCAATCGATTATTTCCTCCGGACGGGCCAGTTTCTCCGCCAAGGCGGCGCACATTACGAACGGCTTGAATATACTGCCCGGCTCAGCCGGGTCGGTCAGAATACGGTTCCGCCGATGCTCGACGGGGAAAAGGTTCGGAGTAGACGGATCGAAACTCGGATAGTTGGCCATGGCCAGGACTTCACCATTCTGGGGGTTCAGCAGCAGGACAACTCCGCTTTCCGCCTGCCGAGCCTGGACCTGTTTTGCCAATTCGCGTTCCACGATTTCCTGGATGGCCGCATCGATCGTTAACACGATATGCAAGCCGTTTTTCGGCGGTATAAACGAATCCGGCTTGGAAAAGACGGCTCTTCGACCGGCATCGCAGTGGACGATCCTCTTACCGGAAACCGCTCGTAAATGACGCTCCCAAGCCAATTCCAAACCGTCCAACCCACCCCCGTCCGAGCTGACAAACCCCACCACCTGAGCGGCAAGCTCGCCCATGGGATATGTCCGGGCCGGCTCGTTCTGCAGACCGATCCCATCCAACCCTAAAGCCTTGACGGCCTCGGCCTCCATCGGGGTCAGATGGCGTTTCAGGACCACGTAACGAGGTGAAGTAGGCTTGTCCAGAAGTTTCTGGACATCTCCAGGGGTTAGATTAAGAGCCGGCGCGAGCATCTCGGCCGCCTCGGCATGGTCGCCGACCAGTAGCGGGTCGGCATAAACTGTCGGAGATTCACGACTTCCGGCCAGGACACGTTGCCGGCGATCGAGAATCGCCCCGCGCCGTCCGGGGAGCACGATTTCCCGAAACTGATATTGCTCCGACCACGCTGACAACTCCGGGCGCAAAACCGTTTGAATGTACACCAGCCGCCCGATCAGAGCCACGAAAAGCACACCCGTCAGGACAATCAGCGCTTGCCCCATACGTACGCGTTGACCTGCCGGCCGCATGAAACCCTCCTTAATCGTCGACCGACGGCGGCGGAGCCAGATTGGGAAGATTTTTTCCGTCGGCCAGACCCAGACGCTCCGCACGCTCACGAATCATCCGCGGGCTGCGCAGACGGGCCATCTCCATTTCCTGCTCCCAGATGCGTTGGTGCATTTGTTGCTGCTCAATATGCAGCTTCTGGATCTGGCGAGCATGTCTGGCCTGGTCCGCCCGCAAGACGACCACGGCGATACCTATGCTCGCCAATGCCGACAACACGCCCACAATTCGTGGCATGGTCATGCCGATGCTCTCTGTACATCACTGGTCTGGGATAAAGATCGTTTGCTGGGGAGCTTGATCTTCGTCCCCGGCACCATCCGGGTCGGGTCTACGTTCGGATTAAGCTTTTTGATTTCTGTCCAGTATTTACCGGAGCCCAGTTGCCGTTCGGCGATATTGGTGAAAGTATCCCGCGGCTGAATCACGTATTCCTGGTAAGCCGGCTTAACGGAGTTGTCCGCCACCACCGCACCGGTGTCGGTTCGGGCCTTGGTTCCGTCCGTCTCGACCAGTTTATAATCCAGGGGAGCCCGGCGCTCACTGCCCGAACTCGTGCCATGCAACAAGTCGTCCATCCGAACCAGACGGTCGCCGGATCCCGACACGTTCACGCTGACCACCGGCTCGAAAAGGTCCGAAGGCAACTGAGGCAGCACGATCTTCTGCCCTACTACCAGAGTATTCTTGTCCTTGATGATGGAGGCATTGGCCTGCACGATATGTTCAACCACAGCGGTCTTGGAGCTGTTGTATTCCCCCTTGGCGATCTTCCATAGGGTATCGCCCCGCTGTACCACGTACTCCTTCAAGGACGCCGTGCCGCTTGGCCCTTCCGTCTCGGGCGTCAGATCGGGGCTTTTACGCGGTTGGGGCTCCCGCTCGGTCGGCTGTGGATCCGGGATCGTTCTTTCGGACAAGGGGATCGGCGGAGCCATGCGGACCCGCGCATCGACCACTGTCGGCAAAGCGGGTTCTTCCAGCAGCGAGCCGGTCACGGCCTCCAAGGTCGTATTGCGAACCACTGTGGTCGGCTGCTCGAGCAGGTCTACAACCGGCAAACGAATGATATCATCCAGCTCATAAGCCGAAACCAACTGATCGACGACCTCGGCCGACCTGGAAGACAACGTTCCAGATACATCGTTGATGGTCGCTTCCGCCCGGCCTCGGGCAAAGGTGTTCTCCAGCTCCACGGTGCCCTGGCCTAGCGGAAGTGTCTCCGAGGCGGTTCTTTGCGCCAGATTGACCAGGCTTTTTTCAGAGGGTGGCGCTGGATTATTGTTCGACAGAAGTACCGCAAATACGACAATAAAACCCAACCCGACCAGCAAACCGATCTTAGTTTCGCGGGTCATTGCAACCTCCGTGTTCAGGTACAAAGCGACCGTATTCCGGGACGGTCGACAGGGCCTATTGTATTCAACGCCATCCGTTGAACAATCACATATTTGTTCTCGCCGGCACTTTTCTAAAAATAAACTGCTTAGCCCGCCGGCAACCGCGCCGCCACCCGCAGCTTGGCGCTGCGGGATCGAGGATTACTCGCGCATTCTTCTCTTGATGGTGTCATCGGCTTTTTCGTCCGAATCTCATAAAGCCCACTAGCCTTGCGGGCCAGAAAATCCTGTTTAACCAGACGATCCTCGCCGCTATGGAAACTGATGATCCCCGCTCGGCCACCGGATCGCAGCCGATCCGGCAATAACCCCAAGAGAGACTGCAGGTTTTCCACCTCGTGATTCACCGCCATCCGCAGCGCCAGAAATACGCGCGTGGCCGGGTGAATACGCCCCGCTCGGCTGTGCGCGGGTTCGCCCACGGCCGAGCAAATAATCCGTACCAATTCCGATGTACGCCAGATTCGCCCTTCATGCCGAACCTTGCAGATCCGTCGAGCAATCCTTCGGCTGAAACGCTCCTGGCTGAGGTTATAGAACAAATCGGCTAAATCGTTTTCACCCATGGCGTTGACCAGGTCGGCGGCGGTGGTACTCAAGCGACTATCCAGACGCATATCCAAAGGGCCGTCCGCGCTGAAACTCAAACCCAGTTCCGTATCCAGGAGCTGGTCCGTACTGGGCCCCAGGTCTGCCAGAACAACATCCACCTGAGCAACGCCCAGCAGATCAAGTTGCTCGTTCAATTCGTGAAAATTGGCCCGCAAGAGACTGATCGAGGGGCGCCGATCAGGCGGCACCATGTGTTCCAAACGCCGACGAGCCCGCTCGATATTTTGTTCATCCACATCAAAGCCGATAAGGCGACCGGTCGGACCAATGGCCTCAGCCATCAGTCGGGCATGTCCACCATGCCCGAGCGTGGCATCCACCACGGTCTCCCCCGGCCGGGGATCCAGCAATGATAATACCGGCCCGCACAATACGGGCTCATGCTCAATCCCGTCGCGCTGCACATTCAACTCGGTTCACAAGCGGCCAAACAGTTTGCCATCCCCCAGTGGACGGCTTACGCATTAAACCTAAACACAGTCGCATAATGATATTATACGCACCTATGCCGGAATGTTCCCGGCAAAAAAAAGGGGCTCGTCCAGCCTCCCTGCCGACGTAAGCCCCGGCCCTCCTGGCTTTTTAATAAGAACAAGGCTACGATATAATAATATACGATGCTCCTCGACAACCGCAACGGCAGGTGAAAGCCGCCTCTCCCGCCGATGCACTTGCTTCTGTCAGCCCCACTGGCGATTCGACCACGCCGTCGAATCGTGCGTCGGCTGCCTGAGTCGTGGAGAACGTACCGTCGGCTTGCTGCCGACAACTCGCAACCTGTACCTCAAGATCACCAGAAGGTGATCAGCCCGGCGACTCCTTTCGCTTCTTGCGCTGAATTCGCCTCAGGCTCTATCAACCTCATCGACCTGCCACATCAGCGACCGATGAGGATTTTCGTCATTGCTCCCTACTGTTTCCACTCGCTACGACACACCGGAACCGACCGATTGTGTCCGCTGTTTCTCCTGAATAAAAACGTAGAGTGTCTCTTGGCCCTTTATTCAGATGACAAACCCTATAATTCCGCACTTCCATAAGTGCCGGAAAAGTTAATCAGTGATCACCGTTCCCTTTGGCTATTTCCGTACGCAACTGCGCTTGGCGTAGCAGGTCGGGGTAGCGACTCCAGTTGCGTTCCATGAACGAGGCGTAATCTTCCCGGTTCCATAAGACCAGATGGTCCCGGGCTCCACTCATGGTCACGCGTTTGCCAAGCCCGACATGATCCAAGGCACGCTGGGGTAAAACCACCCGCCCCTGTCGGTCAATGTCCAACACGGTGGCCATTGAATAAAAAACCGCCTCGAAATCCTCTTTCTCCTCCCCTTCTTGTAGAGAACAGTGATATTGCTCAGCGTAACGTTCGAAATATTTGTCGGCGTAGAAACTTAAAGTGCCTCTCCGCTTGCCCGGGACCAGATAAAAACGGCTACCGTCCTTTTCCGCATCCATATCCGAGCGTATGCCCGCAGGTATCGACAACCGGTTCTTGGGATCGATTGCCAGATCGTAAGTACCTGTATACAGCATGAACCTCTATGCCCGAAGTCAGTTTCCGAATTGTCTCATCCCACAATAGGGCCTTACATGGGATTATATACCACATTATCCCACTCATATCAAGTGTATTCTTTCAAGAAATACTCCATTCCGCACGAAATTTTTATCGGACCCTTCAGATGTCATTGATAATCCCAGAGAAGGGTATGCCTGATGACGAAAAAACCGAATAAAACAGGACTTTTTTACACATGGCGCATTTCATGCGCCCGACGCATTACCTGTGAGATCTGTGAATGAAGAAAAAAGATTTCCCACTCGATTTCGCATGCGTGGAAGAATAGGAAGAAGATGAGCCACAGGCCCCCATACCCAAACCTTAGACGAACAATCGGTTAAGAATGAATAATATTGCGAATGGTCACAATTCCTGAGTGGGCTCGGCAGGGCTGGGGCCGACAACGATATTCATTACATAGAGTCGTCGCTCCATGAGCAATTCATCGTTGGCCAATAACTGAATGCGATATTCTCCGGGAGCCTCGAAAGTCAGATTTGTCAGGACAAAATTTAGTTCCGCCACCATCCGAGGATCACGAAAATCAAGAGCGGCCTCCCTGGAAAAAAGTGGCGGCTTATTATCATCGTTACCCACCAGACTCAGACGTATGCGCGTCTTACCATGTCCGTTGGTCATGGCCACATGAATCGCCAACTGGCGATGGACCACCGGAAACTTTCTGGCGTTGATCGTGGAAAACGTGCCGAGAATCGTGCACTTGTGCGTCGCCGGATCCTGGTAAATCGCATCGCATAGAATCATGGCCAAAACCACCGGTGCCGGCGGTCCCAGACGTGCATCAGGCATAGACTTCTCCTTCGGATCGATTGTAGCACAAAGATCATAAGTGGTCAGCTATTCGCATGCGAGAGTTTGGCGAAATACCGGCACGCATATCCTTTCCACCGTACGCTGTGCCCTGGTCGCCTCCCACCATGGGATACCGATAGTGATGATTGCTTACCATCGAACGGACCTTAATGATGCGAAACACGCCGCAAACCGTCAGAAAACGTTGGCTTGGATGCGTATACGTGACGCATATGGAGTTTCCGGAACCATAAGACCAGCCTATTATTTTACACTGATAACGCAGGCCATTCATCCTCCCTAAAAACACCCTAACAGCCGCATCTATCTTTATATACAATACTTATGCAACTATACCCCCCTTTAACAACCAAGGACTCCTCGAAAGTTTCCCAAATCACACAATGCCGGCTACATTCAATCTTGACAGGATATGCATGGATTGGTAGCCTACTGGGTCTATGCAGAGGGGCTTGCATCCGCGGCCACCTGACAGATGGCCGATGGTGCAAGCCTCTCTTTGGTATGTCTTTACGTTCGTGTGGATGGGCGAAGGCCCTTGACACCCGAGGTTTTTTTCTGTTTTTTTAGGATCGAACATGGTCCCGGTTGCGAAGACATCAAAAGCTCGTAAGAACAAACGCCGCTCGCACCACGCGCTCACACGGCCTAATCTGGTAGCTTGCCCCAAGTGTGGGATTGCCAAGCTGCCTCACGCGTCGTGTGAGAACTGTGGTTACGTCAGCGGCAGTGTAGCCTTGCCCTTGAAGGAGCAGGAGTCGTAAACCCCATGCGAATCGGCATCGATGCGATGGGGGGTGATTACGCGCCCAAGGAGATCGTGCGCGGGGCGGTCGAGGCGTTGGCCCGACTGCCCGGCGCGGAACTGGTCTTGTTCGGCGATCAGGACGCGATCAACGTTGAGTTGGACCGTCTCGGTTCTCCGAGCGGGTCGATCTCCATCGTGCATACGGCGCAGGTCATCGGCATGAACGAGGTGCCGGTGGAGGCGGTCAAGCAGAAGAAAGACGCCTCGATGTGCCGGGCGGCCCAGATGGCCGGCGACCACGAAATCGACGCGGTAATCAGCGCGGGCAATACCGGGGCGTTCGCGGTGGTCAGCCAACTGCGCATGCGTCTGCTCAAAGGCGTGTCCCGGCCGGGTATCGCCGTGGTGATCCCGTCCTTCACCGGGCCGATCACCTTGTGCGACGCGGGGGCCAACCTGGCTCCCAAGCCGTATCACATGGTGGAATACGGTATCATGGCCAGCGGTTACGCCCGACACATACTCAAGGTAGATCGGCCGCGAGTCGGTTTACTTTCAGTAGGCGAGGAGAATGCCAAGGGTACCACCCTGGTAAAGCAGGCCCATGAGCAGATGCTGGCCTGCGAAGCGATTAATTTTGTCGGCAACGTAGAGGGCCGAGACCTGTTTCGTGGCGGCTGCGATGTGGTGATTTGCGACGGTTTCGTTGGCAACATCACGCTCAAGCTGGCCGAAGGGCTTTCCGAGGGGCTGATGAAAACCATCGCCAAGGAAATCGCCCTGGCGTCCCCGGAACTGGCCGCCAAATTTGATCCGGTGGTCAAGAGGGTCTGGGCAAATCATGATTATGCCGAATACGGTGGTGCACCTCTGCTGGGAGTGGATGGAGTGTGTATCATCTGCCATGGACGAAGCGATCATGTGGCCATCCGAAATGCGGTCCGGGTGGCGGCGGAGTATATCGAGCGCGAGCTGAATGCGATCATATCCGCCGATCTGATGGGCGGTCCCCGTCCTCAAGTACTATCCGTGTAATAAGTGAATTAAATGACCAGACGAGTTCCCTTGATGATAGCGGGCATCGGCAGCGCCCTACCCGAACGGGTGATGACCAATGCTGATTTTGAAAAGCTGGTGGACACCACCGACGAGTGGATTCGCGCGCGATCAGGGATTCGCGAGCGGCACATTGCAGGGGAAGGGGAAAACACCTTGACCCTGGGCGCGGCGGCCGCGCGGAAAGCCCTGGATAACGCCGGCCTGACCGCGGCAGACCTGGACCTGATCGTCGTGGCGACCTCGACGCCCTACGTACCACTCCCGGCAACGGCCTGTTATCTCCAGAAGGAACTGGGCTGCCGGAACATCGGAGCGTTTGACGTTTCAGCCGCGTGTAGCGGCTTTGTTTACGGCCTGGTTTCGGCGGCGGGCATCATGGGCGCGGGATCATTGCGGCACGCCCTCGTGGTTGGCGCCGAAACGATGTCGAGCATCACGGATTTCGAAGACCGGGGAATTTGCGTCCTGCTCGGTGACGGAGCGGGAGCGGTGGTGCTTTCCCAGGCAGATAACGACCAGAGCGGCCTGTATGAGTCTATACTCGGCAGCGAGGGGTCCGGAGCACCGATGCTGTGGATTCCGGCCGGTGGTTCGCTGGAAAGGCCATCAGCCCGCACGATCAACGAAAAGATGCACTATCTAAAAATGAACGGCCGCGAAGTATATAAGTTCGCTGTCGTTAAAATGCAGGAAGTGGTCGCCGAGACCGTAGCCAGGGCCGGACTCACCGTGGACGATCTGGCTCTGATTGTACCGCATCAATCCAACTTGCGGATTATCGAATCGGTAAGCAATCGGCTGAAGATTCCAATGTCCAAGATGGCGGTGAACATCGACCGGTGTGGAAACACCTCGGCCGCCTCGATACCCTTGGCCTTGGACGACGCCTTCCGGGCCGGGCGGGTGAAGAAAGGCGACTGGATTCTACTGGCGGGTTTTGGTGCTGGCTATACCTGGGCTTCAGCGCTGCTGAGGTACTGAGGGAGTTTAAGCTTATGGCCAGTACGGCCGTTTTATTTACTGGACAAGGCGCCCAGGCGGTGGGCATGGGACGCGATATCGTGGACTCATCCGCCGAGGCGGCCGCCCTTTTCGAGCAGGCCAATGCGGTGGTCGGCTACGATTTACGTAAGCTTTGTTTCGAGGGGCCGGCGGAGCGACTGGAACAGACGGATATTCAGCAACCGGCGATTTTGACCACCAGCGCGGCCATCTGGCGGGCTCTGCATGACGGGGCCGACCTGAACGAGCCGATCATGGCGATGGCCGGCCTTAGCCTCGGCGAGTATACCGCGCTTTATGCGGCCGGTAGCGTGAGCTTCGAAGACGCCTTGCGGCTGGTGCGACGGCGGGGCGAACTGATGCAGGCCGCGGCCCGGGAGGTTCCCGGCGGCATGGTCACGGCCTTGGGGCTTTCGCCCGAGCAGGCCGAGTCCGTATGCCGCGAAGCGGCGGCCGCGGGTCGGTTGACCCCGGCGAACTTCAATTGTCCGGGGCAGATCGTGCTTTCTGGCGAACGAGCGGCCTGCGAGGCCGCGGTCGGTTTGATCGAGCAGGCCGGTGGACGGGCGATTCCCCTGAAAGTCGCCGGGGCTTTCCACTCCGAGGCGATGCGTTCGGCCGCCGACGGGCTGGCGGAAATGCTCAAGGCCACGCCGTTCCAAACGCCGTCGATTCCCGTCGTCGCCAACGTGAATTGCCGGTATCATGGCGAGGCCGAGTCGATCCGCGGTTGGCTCACTGACCAGTTGACCTGCCCGGTGCGCTGGCAGCAGTCGATCGAAACGCTGATCGCCGCCGGGGTGGATCGGTTTATCGAGATCGGCCCCGGTCGGATTTTGACCGGGATGGTCAGGAAAATTTCGCGGGCCACGCCCGTATGGAACGTGAGTACAGCGGCGGACATCGACCGGGTACGAAATGAAGCTGCCCGGTGAAATGGACAAGAAGATCGACCGCTGACCGGCGGTTCAGGGATCAAACGGATAATCTTGGATAGAAATAGGGAGAAACAGCCTATGCCATTGGCCAATCAAATTGCCATCGTGACGGGGGGAGCCCGGGGCATCGGCCGGTCGATCTGCTTGAAACTGGCCGGCCGGTCGGCCACCGTTGTTGCGGTGGACTTGAATACGGAAGGGCTCGATAAGCTCGTCCAGGATGCCCAACAACAAGGTCTGCCGGGCAAAATCGTGGCCCGCATGTTGAACGTAACCGATCGGGAAGCGGTCGACGCGCTGGTGGAACAAGTCGTCGAGGAATTCGGCAAGATCGACATCCTGGTAAACAATGCCGGCATCACCCGCGACGGGTTGTTTATGAACATGGATGACGAGCAGTGGGACATGGTGATGAACGTCAACCTGCGTTCGATTTTCCTGCTGACCCGGGCGGTCAGTCGCTACATGGTCCGGGCCCGGTACGGGCGGATCGTGAACATGGCCAGCGTCTCGGGGATGATGGGTAACGCGGGGCAGGCGAACTACGCGGCCAGCAAGGCCGGGGTGATCGGTTTCAGCAAGACGGTGGCCAAGGAGCTCGGGCGGCGAAATATCACCTGTAACGCGATCGCTCCCGGTTTCATCGCCACGGAGATGACCGACGTCCTGCCGGACAAGGTCAAGCAGGGAGTGAAACAGATTATCCCCTGCCAGAAGTTCGGGGAGCCGGACGACGTGGCCGCCGCCGTGGCCTTTCTGGCCTCGCCGGAGGCCGGGTATATTACCGGGCAGGTCTTGCCTGTGGACGGCGGATTGAATATGTAGTGGTTTAGCACCCCGGAATAGTTGAGCCGGGCCGTGTGGCCCGGTAGGCGACACCGGGCGTTATCGTGAATGATGCAAACGTCAGTAATCACGAAACGGTGGGATCGTTTCATGCAAGGAGGATAGCGAGTGACCATAGAAGAAATTGAAGATAAGGTGTTTTCGATCGTCAGCGAACAGATGGCGGTCAACAAGGCGGAGATCAACCGCGAAACTTCGTTCATCAACGATCTGAACGCCGATTCGCTGGACATCGTTGAGCTGGTGATGGAGTTCGAGGATAACTTCGAAATGAGCATCCCGGACGAAGAGGCGGAAAAGATCAAGACTGTCGGCCAGATCATCGATTACATCTCCGCCCAGCAAGGCAAGGCCTGATCCGGGATATCCCCGGTGCGTGCCCCTCCGGGCCCCGAAGGTGCATGCGCTTTGCGGAGAGTGGGCTCTGCGCGCCGCATTCTCCACGGGAGGTTGGCTCCGAATGAGCGCATGGCCCGGACGACAGTGAACCCTCATTGACCAATGGAGCACAAGGATAGTCATGGCGAGTAGGCGTGTAGTCATTACCGGAATGGGAGTTGTAACTCCCTTGGGTTGTTCGGTGGATCAACTTTGGGACGGTTTGATTTCCGGACGAAGCGGGATCGGGCCTCTTAAATTGTTCGATTGCACGACCTTTGATACCCGTATCGCGGGCGAATGCCGCGATTTTGAGCCGGAACGCTGGATTGACCGTAAGCTGATCAAGCGTATGGATCGTTTCAGCCAGTTAGCCTTGGGCGCGGGCATAGAGGCGGTAGCCGACAGCGGTCTGGACTGCACGAAAATGGATCCCTATCGGATGGGGGTCATTGTCGGTTCAGGCATCGGGGGCATTGACGAGCTCGAACAGCAGCATCTCCGTCTGCTGGAAAAAGGGCCTTCCAAGGTGTCGGCCTTCACCATTCCAAAGCTCATGGTCAATGCGGCCAGTGCGGTTATCTCGATCCAGTTCGGCACCTGCGGGCCTTGTACGGCGGTAGTCACGGCCTGCGCGTCGGCCACCAATGCCATGGGCGACGCCTTGCACTCGATTCGCCGCGGCGAAACGGATGTGATGATCACCGGGGGTAGCGAGGCTGCGGTAACCACCTTAGGAGTGGGCGCGTTCAATGCAATGCACGCCTTGAGTACGCGAAACGATGACCCTACGCATGCCTCGCGCCCGTTCGACAAGACTCGGGACGGGTTCGTTATTTCCGAGGGCGCGGGCATACTGGTGTTCGAGGAATTGGAGCATGCCCGCAAACGCAACGCGCGGATTTACGCGGAGGTGTTCGGCTATGGAATGACCTCCGACGGCGGGCATATTACCCAGCCCGATGAACAAGGCGTTTCGGCCGCCGAGGCCATGCGCCGCTGTATCGCTGACGCGAAACTCAGTCCGTCAGATCTGGACTATATCAACGCTCACGGAACCTCAACGGTGCTCGGCGATATCGCCGAAACCCGAGCGATCAAGTCCGTCTTCGGACCGCATGCCTATAAAATCCCGGTCAGCAGCACAAAATCGGCCACTGGACATCTCCTCGGGGCCAGCGGAGGGGTGGAATTGGTGGCCAGCGTACTCGCTATACGAAATAGCTTGCTGCCCCCGACCATCAATCTCAACGAACCGGATCCCGAATGTGACCTCGATTACGTTCCTAACCAAGCCCGCGACCAACGTATCCGGCGCGTAATCAGCAACTCTTTCGGGTTCGGCGGGCATAACGCCTGCATCCTGATCGGCGAGATGGTCTGACCCCGGGATACAAGCGATTTGCGCTTATCAGTGTTGATATCTCCCCTCCGAGTGGGTTTTACCGACGAAGATTCGCATAGATTGCACCACACACCGGATATCCATGACTCTGGGGAATGAGCCTGGTTGCCGTCAAGTCGATCCACGAATCGGCCGATAACCAAGGAGAGCGCATGCGAGCAGGTGATGCCGGGCCGACCACGTGTCTCGGCTTCGATTTCAGGCGGTTCCGTATATGCCCGAAAGCCAGGAAGATATCGACGCTTTGTTGGCCGAAGTCAGTGCCTTGGCTGACCAAGCGGTAGCCGACATCACCGGACCGGATACACTGGATACCGAGCCGGCCGTGCCGCCACCGGCGGTGGTCGCGAATCAGCCGGCCGTCACCGCACCCCGCCCCCCCCGCTCTCCCGTCCCGAAGGACTCCCGGAAATCCAATGTCGAACGTATTCTGAATCTTGAGGTTCCGGTGATCGTCCGACTCGCCGAAAGAGTTATGCCTTTACTGGACGTGGTGAATTTGTGTACCGGGGCGATCATCGAATTCGATAAACCCTCGGACAGCGAATTGGACTTGATGATCAATAATAAATGCATTGGCAATGGGCAGGCGGTGAAGGTGGGCGAAAACTTCGGTTTGCGGATCAACCACATCGGCTCCGTGCAGGAGCGAATCCGGGCCATGGGCGGCGGCCTGCACTGATCCGTTTCTCCCCCCTCTCGAACCAACACAAGAGACAGTCCCCTGCTCGTAAACGGCGGGCGTTAACGTCGGCGCATTATCATGACCGCTCCGGCACTACCCAGCACAAGCAAAAGTACTGAGCCGGGCCTGTTTCGGCGCAGCCCCCGGCCAGCGCGATCAAGCCCTGCGACTTCGTAAAACCATGCCTGTGCAACCGATCAGCAGTAACAGAGCGGATCCAGGCTCGGGCACCTGGGAAACACGAAAGCCGAGATGAGCGCCCTCATTGGCCGGATAGTTCATTTCGCGAGTCGAGGCCTGCAACCCGATTGCCAAGCTGTCATCGTTGAAGAACGAGCCGCCGCGAATTCCACGATAGACATTATCGTGTAATACCTCCACGGATTCGTTCCACTCCCACACGTTACCCCCTTGATCAAACGTGCCGGAGGGGCTGGAGTAAGGGTATGCCCCAACATCGGTTGTATGACCGACGGACCAATCATAATTGGCCATTGACGTATCAATGACATTACTGCTCGTCGGGTATTTATAGTAGCTGTCCGTGGATGGGTTGTAGTAAGCCGCTTTGTACCATTCGTCCTCGCTGGTTATGGCCCACTTCCAATTCGCATTGCGGCTGACCGCCAGAAGCTCCGCGTTGGTCAACGCCCCGTTGAGGGTGTACGCCCCGGTTTCCGTGGTGCCCGGCACCTGATTCCCTGTTGGCTGGCCGTTGTGCAACCAGTTCACGAACCGGGCCGCGTCCCCCCATGAAACATAATTCACCGGGCGATTTGCATATTCGCTCGCTACCCGATATTGGTAGGGATCCACAGGCGTGCCACTTCCCGCATAACGTTCGATCTTACAACCGTAAACATTCGTCCACATTGATGCATTGTAAAGACCATAGGTGTCCGTCGCCGCTACGGCGTTCAGAAACGCGGTGTACTGCCCTGCCGTCACGGCATACTTACCGATATTGTAGGCGTAATCCACCGCCCCACAGACACGGTTCTGACCATATCCGCCCGCCCCTGTTCCAGAGAGCTGACCGGCATTCCCAGGATTGTCTACCGGGACGGTTTCGATACTGATCGCTCGCAAACCCGTACCCCAAACCATCAAGAAACCAGCGGCAATAATGGCGATATTTGTCCGAGACAATATTCCTTCTCCTTTAGCGAGTTGCAACTAACGGATATCCACGCAGGAATCACCCTGCGCTATACCCTAAATCCGGGAACTGTATCATGATTATAACCGGCTCTTCGACGTTTTTACAAGAAATATTCGAAAAACATCGATTACCCGGGGGCATGGGATCAGAATCAACTTAACTTTATTAATAGCCCACTGAGAGACAACATCGCCTCACAAGAACGTCCGGCGAGTTAAACAGCGTTCCGTACGATGATTATCGGCCGTAGCCCAATTACCCGATGGCATTCTTAATCCGGTTAGCCAACGAATTCCTGTTGCGGCTGCCCCCCAACAAGCTACCCAAACTATACCCACGTCATACCTGTTAACGTCTCCAGGGCTCCACGCACGCCCCCCTGCGATTTCCAAACGCTTCGGCGCCATAGTATGATGGGCGGCCGATGGACAAGCAGATTTGGCAACAAGCAGCGAAACGGTTGAGCGGATGGCAGCGGACCATGCTTGTGTCGCACGAGCGACCGGACGGAGACTCCCTGGGCTCGATGGGGGCACTCAGGCGCGTAATTGAACTACAAGGTCGCCGGGCGGACGCTTTTCTCTTCGATGAATACCCGCAGCGATATCAAATCATCAAGCCTGACGGTTTTATAAGATGGTCGAGCGACGAGGATACGGGGCCGAAGGGGGTTTACGACGGCATCGTGATCCTTGACACCTGTGCGTGGAACCAGATCAAACCCGCCGTGGATTTCCTTAAGGCCAGCCCGCTTCCACGTATCATCGTCGATCATCACACGACCAGTGACGCCCTGGCCAAACCGGATCGGGATCTCCATATCGCCGACGCCTCGTCGGCATCGACCTGCGGGATGATTTATGAGTGGTTCGAGGCGACAGGCTGGCCGCTGGACGAACAAATCGCGCAAGCCTTGTTCGTCGGCTTGGCCACGGATACCGGCTGGTTCCGTTTCTCGAACACCGACGAACGGACCTTGCGCGCGGCGGCGGCTTTACTGGAAACCGGAGCCCGAGCGGATTCGATTTACGCGCAAATATACGAAACCTCGGCCCCAGCCAGACTGCTTCTAAAAGCCGCGATGCTGAATACCCTGCGTTTCGAGGCCGAAGGGCGTCTGGCGGTCATGCGGCTAACGCAAGACATGTTCGAGCAGGCTGGCGCAAAGCAGGCCGACGCGGAAGACCTGGTCAACGAACCGATGAGCGTCGCCGGCATGGTGGTCAGCGTGCTGTTGACCGATTACGGCCAAGGCAAGATTCGAGTTAATCTGAGAAGCCGCTCGCCGGAAGTGGCCGGTTGCGATATTGATGTGGCCGCTATCGCCCGCTCGTTCGGCGGTGGCGGCCATCGCCGGGCCGCGGGAGTGCATTTCGAAGCTCCCTTGGAACTAGCTGAATCGCAAATCGTATCGGCGATTCTGTCGGCCTTGAAATAAGACCACGTTCGCAACGGCGTATCCGGCCTTCGGTGTCCTTGCGGACCGGGGCAGGGGTCAAGGCTCGCCCGTTTATGAAAGAATTCACCTGTTCCGAACAGACATTCGCTGGCGGACCACCGATCGTGTTACTGTTTTAAGGGCTTGACGGCTGGCCATGCCAACGGGTCGTACACATGAGAAATTTAAAAAGCGCCAAACGAAGCCATTGGCCGTAAAGCCATCTTAAAGGACGGCTATATAAAGAGATACGGCTGGCCTCCAGGCAGGATCGGCGTTGCATGACGGGATCATTCGATATCCTGATGGCCGCTCCGGGTGTGTAACCTCGGACGTGAACCATCCGCGACGGGACAACGGAACCATGTTTACGGGAGGAGTCATCATGCTATGGAAGCGGGGCATTTGGGTCATGGCCGGCGTAGGTTTGCTCTGGTTGACGCTACCGGCATGGGGCCAGTCCGCGCCTGTGGTCCAGCCGGTATCGCGAAACACGCCGACAGAGATGTTGCCCGCGGACACGCTGTTGTACATCGGCTGGCCGGGGGCTGAAACTCTGGCCGAGGCGAATCGGGCGACGGCTTTCGGCAAGATATTGGCCGAGCCGGAGATCGTTCGGTCCCGGCAAAAATGGCGCGAGGAAGTCTGGCCGGCAATTCGCAAATTAATTGTTGAGCAGATCGAGGACAATTCGCAGGCGATTACGGCGTTCGAGTTCGCGTTGCATGCGGCCGATCTTTGCTGGCAGCGACCGGCGGCCGTAGCGTTGGTCGGCGTGGATATGGGCCTGTTCGGGCCGATGGTCGATGCGGCCATAATCGTCGACGCCGGCCCGCGAGCGGCGGAGCTGGCCAAACAGTTGGACGAGATGCTCTAGGATGTGGAATTGCCCTTTGGCCAGGCCAATGATTTGCCCCTTGGTGACGCGACCTTCCGGCAACTTCCGATCCTGCCGGCGATACCCCTGCGCTATGGTGTATACCGGGACAAACTGGTGGTGACCCTCGGGCTCAAGGTGACCGGGCATCTTTTGGCGGGAGCGGAATCGAGGAGCTTGGCCGAGAGCGAACGGTTCGTCACGGCCATGAAGTTTGTTGACGGTAACGAATCGGTACCGATAGCGTATCTGGACCTGGCTGGCGTGGTATCCACGCTGAATCTCTTTCAACCGATGTTCGCGGGTATGGAATTGCCCATTCTCGGCGAGCCCGGCGGCGTGCAGAAAATGCTGGACAGTATCGGATTCGGCTCGCTGCAATCGCTGGCCGTCTCCGTCGCCGCACGGGACCAGGGCTACAAGACCCAGACTTTCGTGCATATCCCAGGGTTGAACGCGATACCCGACGTGAAAATCCATAAAGCGACGGTGACCGATGCCGATCTGGCCGTGGTTCCCCGGGAGGTACGCTGGGCTACGGTGGCCGTCCAGGATCTGGTGGCCGAGTACAAGCAGGCGATGGGTTTACTGGATACCCTGGCCCCGGAAGTCTCTGAGCCGATAAAGCGGACGCTGGACGAGTTAGAGCAGGAGACCGGCCTCCGCGTACTCGATGATTTGCTGGGTGGGTTCGGCGATAAAATAGCGATTTTTGATGCGCCGGAGCAGGGGGGTATCTGGGTTACGGGTATCGTGATTGTCGCGGACATGAAGAAAGATAACCGGCTGAACGAGACGCTGGAGAAGATGGTCGCCTATCTTGCGGAAGAGCACGATGTCGAGGACCAGTTGAAGTTGGCTCGGGACGAATATCGCGGCTGCGAAATCACGTATCTCAACGTAACCGGCATTCCCCTGCCCATCGCACCCGCGTGGACGCAGCACGACGGGCGGCTGATTGCCGCGTTGTTTCCCCAGATGGTCCGTTCCACGCTCGATCACCTGATGGACAAAAACGAGTCGATCCTGGCCAATGCCGACTTTCAGCGCGGCCGCAAGCTCATGCCGTCCGATGTCGCATCCGTCGGTTACGTCAATGATCGAGGCACCTTGCGGTTTGCG
This sequence comes from Phycisphaerales bacterium, assembly GCA_012729595.1. Taxonomy (GTDB): domain Bacteria; phylum Planctomycetota; class Phycisphaerae; order UBA1845; family PWPN01; genus JAAYCU01. Next base: position 10,475 of record JAAYCU010000283.1, on the reverse strand, counting down.
TACAGTATAGCCCTTCCGTTGGCCCAGATGCTCATGGCTATGGGACAGGACAAGGGCGTACCGGCTGACGTAAGCATGTTTCCTTCCTGGCCGGCGATCGACAAACATCTTTTCGGTACGGTATCCGTGCAGGTGATGGAGGACGAGGGCATAAGGTTTGTTTCGCATGGGGTTGCGCCGCTGGATACCCAGGGTATGGCAATAGGGTTCAGCGCGGGTTTCGGTATGGGAATGTCGTCGGCTATTCTGCTGCCCTCGCTGGCCAGGGCGAGGGAGTTGTCAAGACGGACGGTCAGCGCGACCTACCTTTCCAAAATAGCGAGTGGCATGTACGTCTACGCGAATGAACACAACGCTCAATTCCCACCCGACCTGCAAACCTTGGTCGAATACGGATCGATAAGCCCTCAAACGCTTATTTCGCCCATGGATGGAGACGCAGAGGGGAGTTCATATCTTTATATCGAGGGGCAAACGACGAACGATCACTATGACAATATCCTCGCTTACGAAAATCCGGACAATTATAGCGGCGAGGGAACCAATGTTCTTTTCCTGGATGGGCGTGTGGAGTGGATGTCCATGGACGATTTTGAAAGGGCCTTGAAAGAGACCAAGGAACGTATCGAACAGCAAAACCCATCCGCGAAAGAACAATAAACCCTGGGCCGGGCGGCGGCGTATAAGCAGTATGATTATCAGGAACAGATTGTTAGTAGGCCCGGGATTGCGGGGTATACATACTGTATCGAAACCGACCAGGCGTCGGGAAGCGTTTGCCGGGTTGCGTCCGTCGCTGGTGCGGGCTGGTGTTGCGTCGCTGGTTATTTTAGCGGCAGGCACGCCGGTTTGGGCTACGAATGGTCCGGGGCGGGCTATGGAACAGCTCGTTCCTGCCGAAGCGGTGGCCGCCTGGTTTTTCGAGCCGGAGCTGCGTCGCGGGGACATGCTGCGGGACGGCCGAGTCGATCAGTTGGCCACCTGGCTCATGGCCCTCAAGATGATGGGTGTGGTTCCGCGTGAAGGGCGTATCGTGGCGGATGTGGTTGGCACGGTGCCGTTGCTGGCCCGGCGGCCGCACGCCGTCGTGTTGCTCGATGTCGCCGCCCGCCCCCTGACCGACGAAGACAGCTATCGCGTGGATGATCTGCAGGCCGCTCTGCTTTTTGATGGCGGGCCGCTGGCGGAAGTTTTCGATCGCCGGTTGCGCGATCTGCTGGCCTCCTATACCGACTCGGAACAGGGGCGGCTCGAAAATCTGAATCTAGGCAACTTTCGCGGCCATCGCCTGACCGACCGACGCTTGCCGGATTGGGCGGTCATCGAATGGTGCAATATCGATTCCATTTATGTCGTGGCGGTGGGGCGCGGCACGCTCGGAAAAGTTTTGACCGTAATCGGAAGAAATGGGCCCTCGCTGGCCGATGATGCGTGGTTCGCCAAGAACCGGAGCGAACAGAAGGGTACCGACGGCGGCATTACGGTGTATGTCAATTGCACACTGGCTCGCAAACGCCTGGAATCGGTCATCCCTGACCGCCCCGCTCGGGTTTTACAGATATTGCACTTGGAATCCACCGAAAAGGTGCTTTTCCGCTTCGGCTACCAGGACCGCGTCTTACACGGCACCATGGCCACTCGTGACCGCGACGGCCGCGAGGACATCCGGCCTCTGACCGAAACGAGGCCTCCACCCGAGACGGCGATTATTCCGGATCAGGCCAATCGTTATGTAATATTTAATTATCCGTTGGCCGAAAAGTTTGAGCAGATTCGCCAAGCCTATCTGGCCGGTCGATCCCCTGATAGTCGTCAGGCTCGAGAACACGCCTGGGACTGGTTGGAGGAGAAATTTCAGTTCAATCTCCAGAATGATCTTCTGGATCGGCTGGGCGAATATCTGATTATCCACGATTATCCACCCCACCCGCTCGGCTTGGGAGTATTCCGCACAATATGTATCCAGTACCATGGGCCGCGTGAACCGGTGGCGGCCGCCGTAGATAAGTTGATGTCCGCATGGCAATGGTGCCTGCAGGTTCCGGCCGGCACACTACCGACCGGCCTGTCTCCGCAATTGAAACGCGACGAGCAGGGCTTGTGGTATTTCCAACTTGGCTTGGTCGGCCCGGCCATGGCGGTTACGGACGGATGGATCGTGATCAGCCATTCGCCGCAAGCGGTGCGGGACTATGCCAACATCCGCAAATAACTGCTCAATGGTGCCTGCGGTCGTGTGCGATTTGCCGGACAATACGCAGGTATAGCGTAGTAGCTCCGGGACCAACGGGAATCAACAGGAACCTCGGACGACGATATCGCGCAGGCGTCCGCAAACCCGAGCCCCATTGGGGGAGGTAGTCAGATTTTTATGTTGCGCTACAGCGGCTCTGGCTTACCCCTTGTTTACGATCCGTAACCGGCCCGTACCGCGTCAAGCATCGCCCGCAGCTTCACAAGAACTTCGCCATACGCCGGATCTTCCGCGACGTTGCGATTCTCGTCCGGATCTTTTTCGAGATCGAACAGCCCGACGCCCTCAAGATCGCCCAAGCCCCTATTAGCGCGCATCTCCTTGTAACGGTATCGATCGGTCCGCACCGCGTCGCCCCGGTCGAAGCGGGTGAACACGGCCTCCTTATGCTCAGCATCGACACCCAACAACAGCGGATGCAGACTCTTGCCCTGCAGATGATCGGGGAGGGGCAGACCGGCAAGCTCACAGAGGGTCGGATAGATATCGATGAACTCGACCAACCTCCGGCTCACGCCCCCGCCATCGATGCCGGGGGCGACGATCATCAAGGGGGTACGCGAGGCGACCTCGAAGTTCGTGTGCTTGCACCAGAAACCATGCTCGCCCAACTGCCAACCATGATCGCCCCAGAGCACGATGATCGTCCGCTCGGCGATGCCCAGCTCATCCAGAGCGTCCAGCAAACGGCCGATCTGGGCATCGACAAAACTGACGCTCGCGTAATAACCGTGGATCAGTTTCCGGGCGGTCGCCTCGGACACGGGCCCCTGCTGAGGGATGCCATGATAGTGACGCAATTCGCCCCAGTTATATTGAAAGGCCTCCGGCAGATCGTGAGGGAAATACATGTTATCCGGAAGGCGGATCCGATCCGCCGGATACAAGTCCCAGTACTTTTGCGGGACCACAAAAGGCAGATGCGGCCGACAGAAACCGCAGGCCAGAAAGAACGGTTTATCCTGCCCGGCCAGTCGTCGCAGGTCGGCCAGGGTCTTGTCGCATATCTGATGGTCCGGGTATTGCTCATCCGGCACGTCGGCCGCCTCGTAAGCCGGACCGAGCTGCCGGCCCTCGACCAGAGCCCGATTCTCGGGCAGCGCCCACCAGATACTTGACGTTGCCCGCCGCCACGGCGGCTCGCTCCAGGCTGCGGCGTCGTCGTCCCTGTGGTGGTATACCTTGCCGTTGCTTTGCGTGTGATAACCGTGTCGTTTGAAGATCATCGGCAACGAAGGCACGTGCTGAGCATCCTCGTCGGCTCGAGTCAGATACGACATAAATCGGGTCGGCGTCGGCCGCAGGCCCGTCATCAGACTGGCCCGCGAAGCCCCGCAGACCGCGATATTGCAGTACGCCCGGTCGAAACGCACGCCCCGCTCGGCCAGACGGTCCAAGTGCGGCGTGATCATCCGCAGCATCCCGTAGCAAGCCATCTCCGGACGCAAATCGTCCACGGCCAGGAACAGAACGTTGGGCCGCTGACCGTCATTCGCGTACCCGACACGAGACGCCATCCCCGTAAACAAAACCACCGCACTAAGCACGCCAATCGCACTAAACCATTGCCAACTATATCTATCGATCCGCATGCCATGTCCTCCTGCCACGTAACATAAACAGTCCGGTTGGAATACCTCAACAAGAACAAGCAATTCATAATTGGTGGCGGCACGGCCCTGGCAGCAAAAAGGTAGGGAGATAGGCATCGCCCGGCGACGGAGGTTAATAGACCGTAGAACCCCTTCCCACCGTAACTAGACGCATTCAACCCATTGTGCAGAGCCCTCCGGTGCTCCGGGAGCTCGTGACCCTTCCATGGACAACATGAGCGCAACATAGCCCTGAGCCCCAGACCCGTCAAGTCGAGGGCATGGCGAGATCGTGGCAGGTGAACCGAAGAAGCGTAACCTAATTTCACCCTCGCATTATCGTTTGCCGATCAGTACACTGGGTGATGTTGGAGAGTCGATATTGACCCTATCGCACGCGACGGATGGTTCATGCTGACACCCAAAGCAGGTGATCGAATCGGGGGTTTTGAGATTGTCCGTCGGATCGGGGCCGGCGGGATGGGCGTGGTCTATCTGGCCCGAGAACCGGGCTCCGAACAGATGGTCGCCCTAAAGGTGCTCTCGGCGTCCATGACCCGGGAAAAGACCCGCCAGCGTTTCCTCCGCGAGGCCGAATCCGCCGCCCGACTTGACCACCCGAATATCGTCGCCGTCCGGCATATTCATTCCGACGAAGACTTTTGTTTCTATACGATGGAGTATATCGAGGGTGACCCGCTTTCACGGGTTCTGCAATGGCTGCCGACCTTGCGCGAGCCACCGGAGGCCTTTCTAGAGATTCTGCACCAGCTTGATTCGAACATCCAACCGATCGATTCCGAGGCCAAGACCCTAATTGGAGATCAACCGGAACCGCCGCACGGCGTCACCGAAGAAGACCGGCCGGTCGACTCGAACATAGCTCGCAAGCCCGGTTATATTCGCCAGATCGCGGCCATGATGCGGGACATCGCCAGAGCCCTGCACTATGCACATGGTCGAGGCGTGATTCATCGCGATATTAAGCCGGACAACCTGCTGCTGGACAAACAAGGGCAACTGCATCTGACGGATTTCGGCCTGGCCCGGATAATGGATGAGGAAAGCCTCACTCTAACCGGCGAGTTGATGGGCACACCACTGTACATGAGCCCTGAACAAGTCGCCGCCGGGCGAATCGGCATGGACCACCGCACGGATATCTATTCTCTCGGCGTGGTTATGTACCAGTTACTCTCCCTGCAGCCCCCCTACCAGGCCGCAACGCGCGAAGGCTTGTTGCGAGCCATCGCCGTGCATCAACCGATAGCGCTGTCCACGCGTAACCCGGCCATCCCCCGCCCGCTGGAAACTATTGTTCAACGCATGTTGGCCAAAGACCCTGACCAACGGTATGCCAACGCCGGCGCGCTGGCCGACGATCTCGATCGCTGGCTGGCCGGTAAACCGATCCACGCAAAAAGGGTCGGGCGTCTGGGCCTGTGGTGGAGTACGAAACCGATAGCGGCCCGCTGGGCGTTCACCGCGGCACTGGCCGGGGTGTTGTCGGGACTGATACTGATAGGGGTCCATCTCTCCCGTCACGACATGCATCACGAACCGCATGTATCGCCCCGGGATATCGCGCAAGCCGCGGCCGAGCGCGGTGATTATCTACAAAGCGCTCTCTGGTATGCCGAAAGCCTGACGGAAAATAACTCGGACGCCGCATCTTCGAGCCTCCCGCTCAGTATGGTTTTACACGAACTGGCCCCCTTGCACGGACGCTACCGGCTGGCGGATACACCGTCGGCATTCGCCTTCGACCCGGCCGGACATATGCTGCTGGTCGGTACCGCGGACGACCAGATAAGGCTGATAGATCCCGTCCTGCGTACCGAGCAACCGGTGCCGACCAGGAATGCTGGCCGACTCAAATGGGTAGGCTTCAACCGCAACGGCAGCAAGATGCTGACCCTGCATACGCACGAGCAATCCGACATAGCGGAGTTCTGGACGACCGACGGATATCCTTTACATGATGAGCCCTTGACCGGGCTGGGCAGGATCGTTCAGCTTCGTCTGGCCGTTGATACCGGGGTAGTTGTGTTCATGTCCGCCACCCCCGCACCAACCACTGCCCAAACTCAACCTGTCAGCGGCAACCAGGAACCAAACTGGTATCGGATCGAGGTTTACGACTTCACGGAGGAGCAGCCCCCCCGCCTTCTGCAAAGCATCCGGTCGCCAATGCCGGCGGAGATAAGCGGTGACGGCCGATATCTCGCGGCCCTTGCCTCGCGGGGCGTCTTGGAAATCTTTGACCTGCACACCGGCGACCTTCTGCGCTTGCCGTTCCTGGGTCAACCGGTGGGCTTCTGTTTCGCGGCCTCGGCCGCCTCCTCGTACCTGGCGGTTACCGACCTGCTTGGGCAAATCACGGTTTTCGACGTTGCCGACTCCGTACCACTACCCCGGCTGGTCAGCATTCTGCGAGCAGAGGAAGCCGGACGTCGCCAACAGGTCGCCCCAGTATACATGGAATTCGGTCCAGACGGGGGCCATCTTCTGGTTGTTGGCTCGGAAACCTTCGGCCAGCAACTCTCCGGCAAGTCCATCCGCCTCTGGAACATACACGCCTCCCCGCCGACCTTTTTTGAAGCCCGAGGGCACGATGCCCAACTCATTACGGACGGACAAACCCTTTGCTTCTGGGACGACAATCAAATTACTTTTGTCGACGTGGCCACAAAACAGATCGTGAATCAGATCGCGGCATCGGTTGGTCTACCAACCGCCCTGTCAACACCCGAAATCCTGACCGGCTTGAATGCTCGCTTTCCCGTATCCGCCGACCGCGCCGCGGGCCGACTGGTCTGCACGGAACGAATCGCCGGCGACCATCAGGAGGAGACTCTTTACCAGGCATCGGTCTGGGTGAGAAACGGAAGCGAACGTATGTATCGCCTGCTGACCCCTTCGGCAGATTTACAGCGGACCGGAATGACCGCTGATGGGCAATTCGCCTTCATTCGCCTGGCTGATCCGACCAGAAACGACTGGCTGTACGTCTACGACCTGCATGAGCAACCGCCACCGGGTTTCCGAGCGGAATACCTGCCGAGCCTGCCGTCATTCCTGAACGATCCGTTGACCACCGACGACCTGTGCGTCTCGGAAAAACCTCTGATTGTCACCTTTACCCGCCAGAACGAGAATTATGTCTGGACGCCGATCGATCCGCTCGATCTCAGCCAAACTCGCGAGGCCATTGCCTCATACGACCCGAGCGATCAATGGCGACTCAGTGCGCATGGCGATACCTTGATGGAAATCAACTGGCGAGATCAGGCCCGCGTCTTCGATTTCGACGTGGGCCAACTGCGACGAAGCTGGACCTTGCCGACGACGGCCACGCGCACATTCGCCCTTTCCGCCAATGGGCGGCTGGCGGCCATTCCCCATGCCGATTTACGTATCACTCTGCATAATGTGGGTCCGTCCGGCGAGGCTGACATCTTCGGCCAGATCGGTCTGCTCACCGGCCGACCGGCATTGCTACGTTTCAACCATGACGGATCGCTGCTGGCAATCGCCGACGCCCTCGGACGTGTCGTAATCAACCACACCGGAGAGTTCTTCGAGCACGTCTGCGAGATTAATACCGGGCAACCCATCCGCTCCATGCTATTCTGCCCGCCGGAAGATTCCATCCTGGCCGTTGGACATAACGGCGGACACGTCACCTTGTGGTCCGCCAGCAATGGTCGGTCAATAGGCACAATAGAATCTCCCACGGGGACCGACCCCTCCGCGCCCAGTCGGCTCACGGTCCAAACTCAGGCCGCCGAACGTGGAGGCCCGCTGCTGGCCGTGGCTTGCGGCAACCGAATACATGTCTACGAACTACCGCAGACAATAAACCACACGGAGGGCACCCCATCGATAGCGACTCTCGGTGCACCCCTGGAAAGCACACACCCGATCATAGCCTTGAGCTTCAGCCGGGGTACAACCGAAGAAAACACACAGAACTTCCTATTTGCGGTCACCGACCACGGCGCCCTTCGCTGGTACAACCTGACCTCGGAGCAGGCCAGCGCCAAGCAGTGGCGGCAACTAATCGCACGGAAGACCGGCATGGTACTGGACCCCGCCCGGGGCCCACGCCCTCTCGTAGACCCGCCATTCCCGGAGCCCTAAGCGGTAAATGTCAGGTCCGACCGAACAATCGCACAAGTAGCGATCAAGACCGAGCCACGAAAGGTGTAGCCCTCGACTGGTCCGTGGTACCATATACCGATCTGCTGCGTTGAAGCGGGAGATTTGCGGAGATCGCCAGCGAACACTAATAAGGCTTTTCCCACTTATGGATATTCTCGGTCTGACTTTCAACGAAGTGCACGATCTCGTGAGGCCGCACCGCCATCAGCAAAAATCGCTGCGGGCGGAGTATCGTCGATTGCTGCACGGGGAGGGAGTAGAGAACAGTACGCTTCATGCGGACATCCTGCCCGTGGTCCATCAGGCGATCGATGGTGATCTGACCAAGTTGATTCAACGTACCGCTGACGGCCTGGAAATAGAAAGCGTGGTAGTGCCCATGCAGCACCGGGGCCGCGCGTGTAAAACGCTTTGCGTATCCTCACAGATCGGCTGTGCCCGCGGATGCCTGTTCTGCCAGACGGCCCGGATCGGCCGGCCGCGAAATCTAACCGCCGGAGAGATCGTAGGACAGGTGGCGGCGGCCATCCGGGAAACCGGCGGCCCGATTCGTAATGTCGTCTTTATGGGCATGGGAGAGCCGTTTGATAATTTCGATGCGGTTATCCAGGCGATCCGTGTCATCACCGACCGCTCGGGTTTATCCCTGGGAATGGAACGCGTTGCGATCTCGACCGTCGGCCAACCCGAAGGCATACGCCGACTAGCCGCCCTCGGCTGGCGGCGGATCAACCTGGCCGTCTCCATCAACGCCCCCAACGACGAAATTCGCTCGCAGATTATGCCTATCAACCGGCTTGTACCGATGGCGAAGCTACGCGAAGCGTTGATGGCCTATCCGCTGCGCAAGTGCCAGTTCTTCATGATAGAATACGTACTGATCCCCGGAGTAAACGATGCCCGCGAACATGTTAGCGAACTGGTCGAGTATCTTCGGCCGCTCAAGTGCGTGGTCAATGTTATCCCCTATAACCCGCGAAGAGAATCACCCTGGCCCGCTCCGAGCGAGGAATTGGTCGTAGCTTTCCTAGGCTGGCTCAAGGAGGAAGGGCAGGTATGTAAAAGGCGCATCACCAAAGGGCGCGAACAACTGGCCGCCTGCGGTCAGTTGGGCAATCTGCCACGTTAGCCGGAACTATGACCACGCTTGCAGACCAGTCCCACAAGAACGGGCGCCGGCACATATAGCAGGCCAGATAGAACCCGCATGCCCAGCCCGGCGTTGCACAAAGGTGTATCCATGCATGCGTCCTAAGATTGAACCGCAACGCAGGCCTCAGCGACCGATTTCTCGTTCGCAGCGTGCCACATACGACAAGCGTCATCCGCGCGCGCCTGGGCCTGCTCGAAATCCTCGCGGGCGGTAACCGCGGCCATCTGGGTCGCGGCGAAGCGCTGCCCAGCCTGGTGGGCCTCCTCCAAGGCCTGCTGCCATTGGGTCGCCTGAGAGGTCATGGCCTCCAACCGCTGATATGTGCCGTCCATCTGCTCGATAAGGGCCGCCGCACGATCCAACTGGGTCAACACACCGGCCTTGAGACTTTCGATTTCCTGACGCAACTCCTGGGTTATCGAACCAATACCCGTCGCCATACCATTGGCCGGAAAGTCATCCCGCATAGGTGAAGGAAGAACATCATCCGAGCATTCCGCCGCCGGCGTGGAAATTTCGTCTTCAGCAGTTGTGGCGCATTCATCAGCCCCAACTACCTCGTTGATCGATTCGGCCATGTCCTCGATTTCCTGAGTCGCCTCGGAAAAGACCGAAGCCACGGCGTCGAGGTGTTCCTGATGACGGACCAGTTCGTCGGCCATCGAGTCCGTCGCCAATTCTATCGCCTCTTCACCATCGGGCGTTGGAATAACACTCTGCACGGGGTCTTCATCCATCGCGCCTTCCACATCCGTTATCACCTCCGGCACACTGCTCGGATCCTCGGAAGAATCCTCTACGGCATCCAGGGCAACCGGCTCCGGCTCGCCTAACACCTCATCCGTTTCGGCCTGCACTTCCGCCAGCAAGGCATCCAGGTCATTGGCGATGCCGGACGACTCCTCGCTGTCGGAAGCCGAGGAGACCACCTGGGACTGGTCCTGAACCACACAAGGTTCATCCTGCAAGGACTCGTCGAGTTCCTGCACGATCTCCTTGAGTTCAGTTGCCGAGTCCGTATCCACGGGCAGTTCTGCGGCCACGTCTGCCTTGAAATCCTTGCTTTCCTTTTTCATGCGTTTCATATCCAACTCCCCGGCTATATCCGGAAATTCACAGTCGATCCGGGCGAGCGCCTCAGCGTTAACCGGCTGCAAAGCGCTGTACAGAATCGCACACATGTCCTCCTAGCCCCAAAACAAGCGAACATTACAGGTTTCTTGGCGTGACGGCGGGCCGAGCCGTGCAGCGCGAGGATTTCCCGTATCGCCCCGTTTCCAGGTCGCCGCCGCATTTCTTCTTGTATACCAAT
>JAAYCU010000282.1 GCA_012729595.1 Phycisphaerales bacterium | reverse complement strand
CACTGACCACTGACCACTGATCGCTGATAGCTATCTCATACCTTACTGACGCGGAGGACTTCCTCGGGGGTGGTCAGGCCGGCCTTGATTTTGAACCAGCCGTCCTCGCGTAGGAGACGGAGGCCGTGTTTGACGGCCGCCTCTTGAATACGCCCGCCGGAGGCCCGCTGCACGACCAGTTCGCGGATTTCGTCGTTCATCATAATCAATTCGTAGATACCTAGCCGGCCGCGGTAGCCTATGTTACGGCACTCGCGGCATCCTCGGCCGCGGTGGAGCTTGTGGCCCGGCTCGAGTACGAAATCGGGCGGGAGCTGGGCCCGGTCCGGTTCGTAGGCCTCCTTGCAATGAGGACAAATCAGGCGAACCAGACGCTGGGCTAGAATGCCCTCGACCGAACTGGAGATCAAAAACGGCTCGATCCCCATGTCCAACATACGGGTATTGGCGGTGGCAGCGTCGTTGGTGTGCAGGGTGCTGAAAACCAAGTGGCCGGTCAATGATGCGTTGATCGCCACCTCGGCGGTTTCCCGGTCACGAATTTCGCCGACGAGGATTACGTCCGGGTCGTGACGCAGGAAGGATCGCAAGGCCCGGGCGAAATTGAGGCCGATTTTTTCGTTGGTTTGTACCTGGTTTATACCCTCGAGGTAATACTCGATCGGGTCTTCCACGGTCAGGATCTTGATTTTGTCGGAAACGATGGCGTGTAGTGCCGCGTACAGGGTAGTCGTTTTTCCACTGCCGGTCGGGCCGGTGACCAGGATGATACCGTGCGGCTGATTGATCAGGGCGTTGAAATTGGTCAGAACTTCGTTATCCATGCCCAACTGTTGCAGGGAAATGTTGATCGACTGTTTATCCAGAATACGCAACACCACCGCCTCGCCGTAGCCGGTGGGGATGACCGAGACACGGAAATCGATCTCGCGGCCGTGAATCCGGGCCTTGAACCCGCCGTCCTGGGGCAGACGTTTCTCGGCGATGTTCAGATTGCACATGATCTTGATACGGCTGATGATGGCGGCCTGAAAGCGTCGAATCTGCGGGGGTAACTGGGTCTTCTGGAGCACGCCGTCGATGCGATAGCGAATTTTCAGGTCGTCCTCATACGGCTCGATGTGGATGTCGCTGGCCTTGTCGCGGATGGCCTCGGAGAGAATCTCGTTGACCAGCTTGACGACCGTGGCCTCCTGGGCCATCTCCACAAGGTCGCCGTTCTCGTCCACCGAGTCGGTAAGCAACTCGATGTCTTCGTCCTCGGTCTGCTCCTCGATCATCTCGTCGATGGTCGAACCGCCGACGCCGAAATGCTGCCGGATAAGCCGCTGGATCTCGGATTCGGCGGCCAGGACCGGCTCGATCTTGACCTTGTGGCCGAAGAGCATGCGCAGCTCGTCGAAGGCGGTTATATCGTAGGGGTCGGCGGTGGCTACCCGCAGGGTATCGCCACGCATTTCGATGGGGATCAGGCCGCGCTTGTGGACCAGCTTCTGCGGCATTTTTTTGAGGATCTGGACATCGATATCGATTTCGGACAGATCGACGACGTCGATCTGCATCTGCTCGCCGAGTACTTCGAGTACGTCACGTTCGTTGACGAACCCCATCTGTACGAGGATGCGGTCGAGGCGATCATAGGGGCTTTTCCGGGCAGCCAGAGCGGACTGAAGTTTGTCCGCGGTTAGTTTGCCGCGTTCAAGAAGGATTTCGCCAACGCTCACAGCTTGATATCCTGTCTCTCGTTAAACCTAAAAACTACAATCTTAACCAAGACTAACGAATATACGGGGCATACCTTCCCCGTCAACATTTATATGCAATAAACCCCGGCAGGTCGCACATGGATGCAAAAAAGATTTTGGAACCAAACGTCCTTATAATCATATTAATGTAAGCACGAATTACAATTGTTTGCATATGCGAAAGTTGTAGTCTTGGTGGAGGAGTAGGTCCCATAATGTGCTAAATAGTACGTGGGGTAATCATTCTTATGCGCTAATACTTTGGGAGGCCACTGATGCGATTGTACCTGCCGATGGGTGGGGGGCATTAATTCGTTCAGATCCCCAGCTTTCTCATAGAAGATTGGCGGAAAGCTCGGCAAGGGGGCTGCGTTCGCCCTTCCTGAGCTCGACATGGGCGGCGATGGCCTGGGAGCGGAAACGGTTGATCAGATAGGTAAATCCGTTGCTACTGCCGTCGAGATAGGGGTTGTCGATCTGGTAGGGGTCGCCAGTGAGTATGATTTTGGCACCCTGTCCGATACGGGTAATGACCGTTTTAACCTCAAGAGGGGTAAGGTTTTGGGTTTCGTCGATGACTACGAACCGATTGGCGATATTGCGGCCGCGAATATAGGTCAGCGGTTGGACTTCGATGAGATTGCTGTTAAGCAGGTTATTTCCGTCGGCGAATCCGCGAATCGATCCTCCGGTATCGAGGAGTAACTCGAGGGTATCGACTACGGGTTTCATCCAGGGGTCAAGTTTCTGGCCAAGGTCGCCGGGCAGGTATCCAAGGTCACGGCCGAGGGGGAATACGGGCCGGGCTATGAGTACCCCGCGATATTGTTTCTCCCTCAGTACCATGTGGATAGCCGCCGCGATGGCCAGAAGGGTTTTTCCGGTGCCGGCCTTTCCTCGCAGGGTTACGAGATTGATGCGCTCGTCGAGCATGGCGTCGATGGCGAAATATTGCTCCTTATTTCGCGGCCGGATGCCCCATAAGCCACCATCAGTATGACGCAGGGCAATCAGTTTCTGGCCTTCCGGGTCCATTCGAGCCAAGGCGGTGGATTTTCCTCCGTTGTCCAGTCGCAGGAGGATATATTCATTGCGGCCGAATGGCGGGGAAGACAATTCAAGCTGTCCCGTGCTGCGGAATTCCTCTAATTGCTCGGTATTGATCAGATATTCGGCCTGGCCCGTATCGAGTTCGGCCAGCATGACGTGGTCGGATTCGTAATCCTCGGCGCGCAGGCCGGCGGCCTCCCCGCGGATACGCAGATTGATGTCTTTGGTGACGATAATGACCGGGGTTTGTGGATCGGCCTTTTGAATATCCAGGGAAACTCGGAGTATTTCAATATCCGCGTGGCCGTTCCCGTTGGCCAGGGCCCGACCTGGCTCGCAATAGACGCGGAGTTGTCCGCCATTGTCGAGGGGAATCCCCTGCGTGAGGTGGGCTCTCCCGCGCAGGCCGTCTAGCAGGCGAACCACGGCCCGAGCGTTATAGCCCCGATCGGTCCGTTCTTTCTTGAATCGATCTATTTCGCTTATGACGCCGATTGGTATGATGACGGTATTGTCGGCGAACTGGAAGATTGAGTTCGGATCATGAAGCAGAATATTGGCATCCAGCACATAGTTTTTCTTCATGTTTGAAGTATAGCACTGGAAGGGCTGGGCAAGCAAATCAGCTCAAATCGTGTCCCCAAAGCACAAGTTGCGGAAAAGCTATCCGTATTTTGCCGTGCAATATTGATTTGTCATTGGTTGTAGTGATTGGGTACAATGCCCATCGTCCTGGTCCGCTGGTTTGAGGCGGATGTCCACGGTTATGGCTCGTGTTATCCGAGCGGCCTGCCAGGGGATCGGCCGGAATATGGTGCTCACTTGACCATCGATGGAAAGCAGGCGATATTACCGCCTCCTTGGTTCAGTCTGTCCAGGGTAAGATGGTAGGGGGGCTGCAGTTTGGTGGGGCAATGTTTTGGAGAGGTGACCGAGTGGCTGATGGTGCTGGTTTCGAAAACCAGTGTGCGGGCAACCGTACCGGGGGTTCGAATCCCCCCCTCTCCGTTGGGTTTGTTCAACGATCATAAGTCTTGAAGCCCCAAGGACATCCGACCTGGGGCTTCAAGCATTTCGGGCCGGCTGTCATAATGACTCGTCGAGGGGCAACCGACATCCTCGGGCGGGTTGCGAACAGCTCTATCCCTTCCTTAAAAGGAGATAATCAGTTGAGTCACCAGATCCGAGATCCTGAATATCAAGCGGCCACAGTAATTGGAAGGTTTTAGTGGTCGATTCCCCATGTGTTTTGCGACTTTTGCCGTAAACACAATCTTAATGGAGTGTGGAAAGCAGGTGCAGCGGGCTACGTGTTACGCCTTCCTGATGGGCGGGAGAGTTTGATTGGTGGGACATGTGCAACAAAACACTGCCAACTCACATATAATGGTCGTTCCTTGGAAGTGGTTCCGCGGCATGCGAAGTGGGTTCCCACACTTAATCGGCAACCACGGCCGGGTGACGAAGCACGCCCTCAAAATATACAATTTTGAAACGGGTGTTCCGGGTTACATTTGGGGGGCATTTAATTCGCTGGTGTATTCGGTTATAGCTTGGTTACGAGGTGTAAGGGGCCGGTTGCGGATGATTTTGATCCTGACGCGGATACCCTGCTTGCCAACAGGGTCGTCCTGTGTTCTCGATTGTGATCGACCGTCAGCAATCAGCCCCGGCAAGCCGGCAATCCATTGCTATCCCGCTTACCTGCTCGCTCGCCATCGCGCCCCCTCGCAACGTTACTCGGTCGCCACCCCTCTCCTCCTCACTCCTGTGCCACCTGTTCCACCCGTTTCCGCCCCTCCGGCTCACCCAAACGTGTTTTCTCAATAATCACTCGCCGGCACCGTTCCGGGCACCGGGGGAAAAACTTTGGCCTTAACGACCTCGACCCTCGATGATCCAATATCACCTTCCAATGCAACATGCCAAAGCCAGCCCCCTGCCTCTTTCTTGATTCACGCCCGGTTCCGAGTTTTTGTTACACCCCGTAGTCATAACACAAAAGCGCCAAACAAAGCCACGGCGCCCGAAAACCACGATAATCATCTGTCATATAATCAGATACGATGGTTGGCGTACACTGACTTGTATGTCCGTGACGCTTCAAACAGGGGGGGGTATGATATGCCCATGCACGCATCCGCCTTCCGGCAACATCGATGGAGCCTGCTTGTCGGCGCGGCCCTTACCCTGGCGGCCGTGGCCTTCTGCCTCCTCGGCCTGACCAGGTGGATCGAATGGCCCGCGTACGATCTGCACGTCCGTTACTTCAGCAGTCTGGATGCCTCCGACCGAATCGTCCACGTGGACATCGACGACGACGCCCTGAACCGGGTGGGCAGTTGGCCGTGGCCGCGCGACCTTCAAGCGGAGTTGATCCGTATCCTCGACGAGCTGGGCGCCGAACGCATCGTCATGGACATCGTTTTCAGCGATCCCAAGCCGGCCGAGGCCCGCCTGCCCGGCCTGGACCGATACGCGGATATTGAAGGGCCGATCGAACAGATCGGCGAGCTTTCGCCGGAGAACCTGGTTTATCCCGACGACGAACTGGCCGCCGCCATCCGCGAGGCTGGCAACGTGGATTTGTCCTTCTATTATCAGGCGGATGCGGAACCATCCGCGGCCTCTCCCCTTGGTCAGCGCATCACGCCATTACTCCGCGAGGACTTTTCTCTCGACGTCGCCACCCTCGCGAACCGTCTGGGTGAGCAACCCACGGCCATCGAGGCCATCCTCGCCGGCATTAAGCGGCGGGTCGCCGACGAGCGCGTCACCGAGATATTGTCCGCTCATCCCGATTACTCCGCCCGTCAGGTCCACGAAACGCTTTTGCCCACACCGTTCGATCGCCTGACCGCCGACCGGGCGGATGTACTGGCGGCGTATTTCCGCCGAATCAGCCTGCGCGAACTGCACGCGAAATGCCCGCCCTTGCCGGAATCGCTGCGCGGCCGCCTTCGGCGCGTCGAGGAGGTCGTCCCGCCGGTCTACAAGTTTGCCCGAGCCTCCGACGGCGTTGGCTTTGTTAATTTCAGCCCGGATTTTGACGGACGGACGCGGCATGTACCCCTCTTGATGGAGTGGGATGGCCGGTTGATCGAGCAGTTGGGGCTGGCCGCCGCCCGTCGCACGCTGGGCATTCCGCTGGAAGACCTGGCGGTCGATTCGGCCGGGAATCTGCGTATCGCCGCCCGCGGAGATCGCCCGGCCATGCGCGTGCAACTGGACGACGACGGCCAGATGCTGCTCAACTGGCACGTTCCCGGCTCGCATTGGCAGGGGTGCTTCGCCCATCTGCCGGTGACGCAACTCCTACGGATTGGCGACTGTCGCCGGGGACTGAGGGAAAACGAAATCCGCCGTCAGCAGACAATCGGACGGGCCCTTTGGCTGGTCAGGGGCGATGAGGGTTTCGAGCCGTATCGCCGGCAGGTCCATGCGTTGCTGGAGTATCAAAGAACGCTGCGCTGGGCCGGCTTGGCTGGTCGCGTCGAGAGTCTGGATATCCAAGCCGCGCAGGCTGAAGCGGAAAAGTTGGAACAACTGATCGCCGCCGAGCAACATGAGACGTTGGACTTCATCGAGCAGACCTGGAAGGAACTGGAACGGGAACCCGACCCAACCGATCCGGCCATCGCCGAGGATTACCGCCGGTTCAAGGAGGCCTACGAACTGACCAGTCGAACGTTGGCGGAACTGGCCGATGCCGATGATCGATTGGAGGAGGAAGCCCGGCGCTGGCTTGCCCAGCTTCGCCCGATGGTTGCGGGCAAGGTGTGTTTCGTGGGTTACACGGCCACCGCGGTGGCGGACATGGTGGCCACCCCGGCGTTCGGACGCATGCCCGGCGTCATGGTCCATTCCCAGGTATTCAACGCTTTTACCCAGGGCCGATTTCGCGGCTGGGCCCGTCCTGCTATGCAGGTGGCCGTACTGGTGTTGATGGGCCTGTTGATGACCCTGTTGACCATCCGGCAGGGCCCGCGTTCGGGTTTCGCGATTCTGCTGGCCGTCGTGGCGGGCGGTTTTCTAATCAATGCCGTCGGCCTGTTCGACCGCCGCGATTACTGGCTGCCTTTGCTGACCGCCCTGATATTGGCCTTTCTGGTCTGGGCCCTGCTCGTTCTGGTCCGCTATCTGACCACCGAGCGGCAGAAACGCCGGTTCGTCAAGGCCGTAGCTCAGTATGTTTCTCCGGCGATGGCCCGGCGGATCGCGGACGAGGCCCTCGAGCTCGATTTATCCCCCGTGGAACGTCGGGTGAGTTGTTTCTTCAGCGATCTGGCTGGCTTTACCGGTCTCAGCGAGCAACTCGGCCCCGACGGCACCCGCCGATTGCTTAATCCCTACCTGGAGGCCATGTCCGCCGCTCTCCATCGACACGACGCCCTGATCAACAAGTTCATGGGCGACGGCATCTTTGCCTTTTTCAACCCTCCGATCCTGCCTTGCCCCGATCATGAGCGGGCCGCTTGCGCATCAGCCCTCGACTGCCGACGGGCGTTGCGCGAGCTTATTCAACAGCAGGACGGCCATCCGCTTGCGGAGTTCTTCCGCCGCTTGTCCATGCGTATCGGGTTGGCCGCCGGCCCGGTGTTTGTCGGCGACTATGGCAGTGAAAGCAAGCTGGACTACACCTGCATGGGCGATACGGTGAACCTGGCCGCCCGTCTCGAATCGGCCAACAAGCAATTCGGCTCAGCCATCATGCTCGCCGACGCGGTCCGCGAGGCGGTGGGGGACGGATACGTGTATCGCCATCTCGGGCGGCTCCAGGTCATGGGCAAAACCACGGGGGTGAGCGTTTATGAGTTACTCGGGGAACCGGTGGAGGTGGACGATGCCGCCTGCCGTCTCGCTGAAACTTTCAGCGACGCCGTCGCCGCCTTTGCCCGCCGCGACTGGGCCGATGCCCTGTCCCGTTTCGAACAATGTTTGCAACAGCGCCCGGACGATGCCGGGGCCTGCCGCTATCTCCGCTTGATTACGGGATACCGCGATAATCCCCCGCCCGACGACTGGAACGCGACCATCGAGTTGACCGAGAAATAATTGCCTGATGACGCGCCTGCCGGTTAAGCTGAGAGCATGAGTAAGGGTGAAATAGCTTTGGTGGAGTGGTTGCGTGCCCGGTTTCCCGCCGATCCGGCTCGGGTGCCCATCGGCATCGGTGACGATGCCGCCGCTGTGCGGTTGGATAGCCCGCTGGTGGCGATTACGACGGATATGCTGCTGGACGGTGTGCATTTCGATACGGAACGCCACGGCTACGAGTTGATCGGCCGCAAGGTCATGGCCTGCTCGCTAAGTGATTGCGCAGCCATGGCCTGCAACCCGCGGGCGGCCACGGTCAGTGTCGCTTTGCCTAGGACCATGGCTATCGAAGATGTGCGAGAGTTATATGAAGGCATCGCCCGGATCGCCGAAGAATATGAATGTTCGCTTGTAGGGGGCGATACGACGAGTTGGGCCGGTCGCCTGGCGATCGACGTGGCCATGCTGGCCGAGCCGATGGCCCCATGTGGTCCGGTTCGGCGTAGTACGGCCGTCTTGGGTGACACAATATTTGTCAGCGGTCCACTGGGTGGCAGTCTGGCCGGTCGGCACCTGACCTTTACGCCGCGAATCGCGTTGGCGCGGGCGCTGGCGGTCGACCCCGCCCTGCACGCGATGATGGATATTTCTGACGGTCTGAGCCTGGATTTGTTTCGTTTGTGCCGGGCTTCCGGTTGTGCCGCTGAGTTGTACGCGGACCAACTGGCCAAGGCTATCAGTGACGATGCTCGGGCCCAGGCCGAGCAGGATGGCCGGTCACCGTTGGATCATGCCCTGAGTGATGGAGAGGATTTCGAGCTGCTGGTGGTCGGCGGCCAGGATTTACGGAAATTCAAGTTGTTGCCCGTCGGCGCGATCCGGCCGTGCAAGCCGGGGGCGGACTTAATGGTGATTTCTCAGCCGGACGGCCGCCGGGAACCCCTGGCCCCGCGCGGCTACGAGCATTTGACATGAATGAGACCGATACTGTTTATGAAATGCGCGATCTGGCGGACACCGCGGTCTGGGGGCGACGGCTGGGTTGCCGCTTACGGACCGGGTCGGTCGTGGCTCTGATCGGCCCATTGGGTTCGGGCAAGACTACCTTGGTTAAAAGCATTGCCGCCGGGGCGGGGGTTGCCGACCCTCGCGAGGTCAATAGCCCCACCTTCGTATTGGTCAATGAATACGAAGCAAGAAGGAGCGGCGAGGTTTTGCATCTATACCATATCGATGCCTATCGTCTGCGCGGCCATGACGATCTTGAGGCCCTTGGATTCGAGGAGATGTGTGAACGTGGTGCAGTTCTGATCGAATGGGCCGATCGGGTGCTGGAACTGCTTCCCCAGGACCGGCTGACCATGCGGCTCGATCCTATTGGCGAATACCAACGTCGTTTCGTTTGTCAGGCGGGGGGGGCGCGGGCGGACGTGCTACTGAATGGTCTGGCCAGCGATTGCCTCCGGCCGGCCGAGGAGGATGGAACTGCCCGTTAAACCGGGCACCACGAAGGCCAGGATCAGCTCGCCGACAGAGCCTGTTCAACCGAATCGTGGATTGTGAAAATTCTGGTGAGCCGGGTAATGTTCAAGAGATCGAGTATGGCCGGCTGCGGATTAACCAGCCGTACTTCGCTGAGCCGATGCCGGCAATGCAGGTGGGCGCCGATGATGGCGCTAAGCCCCACGGAAGAAATAAACTTAAGGCCGGATAGGTCGAGCACCAGCCGCTCGGCCCCTTGGTCCAGCAGGTCGATGAGCCGTTCCTGAAGATGGTCGGCGATATCCATGTTGGCCGATCCGGTCAGGGTTACCACCGCCGAGTCCGTCCCACGGCGATCAACCTCTATCCGTAATACGTCCGAGGGTGAAGTCGATTTGGACATCAGCATTTCTCCTTGACCATTTGAATCTCGTTACCCTGTTCGTTGTAGGTGACTTCGTCAAGGTAAGCCCGCATGAGCATGATTCCCCGGCCGTTAGGCAAGGGGATGCGTTCGGGTTGGGTCGGGTCAGGGATTCTGCGGGGATCGAAACCTGGTCCCTCGTCCCGGATGCGCACCACGATACGCTGTGGGGTCACATCGTAGCTGATGATGATTTTCTTGTCGGGGTTTCCGCGGTTGCCGTGTTTGTGGGCATTGACCATGGCCTCCTCGAGGGCCAGTCGAATCGCGAAGGAGCATTCCTTGCTATAGCCCATTTTGTCGGCCAGTCGGACGATGGTTTCCTCTATCCGACGGGCGGCATGCAGGTCGCTGGGAATGGCGATTTCGTTAGGTAATGCTGCCGGCTTAAAGCGCATTTCTGGTATCAAATCCAAACCCGGACGTTATGAACCCGCGACGGTTCGGCTTGTCTGCGGGTGACCAAGCCGCGGTATCGAGGGTTCGATCCCGTTGTCGCTACGCACACCCCCGGCCGGTCAAGCGAAAGCTTCGATCGCGTCGTCCCGGTTTTTCTGGATATTGAACAGCTTGTTCAGCCGGGTAATCTTGAAAACTTCGTATATCTGCGGGCGGATGTTGACCAGCACCAACTGCCCCTCCCGCTCGTTGACTTTCTTATTCAAGGTAATCAGCATTCCCAAGGCGGCGCTGGACAGGTGTTCCACCTGATTAAAATCAAGCAGTATTCGTGGTTTATCCTCGGCGTCGGTCAGGTCGCCAAGTCGCTCACCGATTTGGTTGATCATCAATTCCTCGATGATCTTGCGGTCCTCCAGCTTGACCACTCGGATATTTCCCTGGTTGGTGATGTTCAGATTGACTTGAACCTCGGGCATTCATCTGGCTCCTGTTTCCCGGGTAAGCAAAGGGTCACGCCGATCCATTCCTTGATTAAAACCCCCGTGGCCGTAAATGTCAACCTGGAAAAGAACCGGAAACGGGTCTGATATTTGGTTTTCGGGCTGGCGTCCTGCTATTATGTAGTATTCCACCGCTATGTTACGTAACTGGGGTTCGTGATATGTTGAAATGGAAATGGGTTCTGGGGGTTGCCGCGGCGGCGTTGCTGCTGTCCCCGCAATCCCTGCTGGCCTGGGGGCCGGCCACCCATGTGAAGCTGGCCAGCGACCTGCTCGATCAGCTTGGGTTGTTGCCCGCTATTACCGCTGCCCTCTTGCGTCGGAATGCCCGGGATTACCTGTTCGGTAACATCGCGGCGGACGTGGTTATCGCCAAGAAGCTCAGCCGTGTCAAGCAGTTCTGTCATCACTGGCAGACTGGCTTGACTCTTTATCGAGATGCCGCTACGGATCGTGGGCGAGCCTTCGCTCTTGGCTACCTGACGCACCTGGCCGCCGATACCGTCGCCCACAACAAGTTTCTGCCCAGGCAGATTGCACTGCACCGCACAACGATCTCCTTCGGGCACATGTACTGGGAAATGCGGGCTGATTCGACAATAGGCCCGTTTTACTGGAACAAGCTGCACCTTTTGCTTCAGGAAATGTTCGAGGAGCATCGGCAAAGCCTTTCGGTTTATCTGACGGACACCTTTCTACCCTTTGCGGTCAATTGGCGCATGTTCTATCGTACCAATCGTTTTATGAGTCGGCATTTTCTGCGAAAGGCCATGGAACGCTGGTACGACCGTTCCCGTTGGACCCTGTCTGACCAACTGATGCGCGAGTACCGTGCAGAGTGCCTGCATCGGATGCTCGATGTTTTGACCAACCTGGAGCATGCCTCCGTACTGCATGAGGATCCCAACGGCAATGCCGCTCTAGCCTATACCCGAGTGCAACGGCGGATGTTGCGCCGACTGGCCAATGCCGGGCTGATCGCGCCACACATTCTGTATGAAACCGCCGTTGCTCACGCCCCGATTGCCTTCGCATCCGGAAAACCCGTCGATACCGGTTCCATGGCTCTGACCGAACGTAGGTGAGCCGGTTGTCCGGTGGGGGCGGATTCTTTGGCACTACCCCGGTATTTCGAGTATGATTCTATACCCGGCCAGGTCAACGAGCTTAGTTTTCGGGTGTTCGCGGATTGCAGAGCGGTGGCTGATGCCTGGGGAACCTTTTACGCAAGCAAGAATGGAGAACCTATGAGCGAATTTGCGGAACTGAAGTTCAGAGACAAAGTGTACCAGTTGCCGGTAGTGATAGGCACGGAAAACGAGATCGCCGTCGATATTTCCAAACTTCGCGCCCAGTCCGGGTTGATTACCCTTGACGACGGCTATGGCAACACCGGATCCTGTATCAGCGAAATTACATATATCGATGGAGATAAAGGTATCCTGCGATACCGCGGGTATCCGATCGAGGAGCTGGCGGAAAAATCGTCGTTCGTGGAGACGGCCTATATGGTCATGCTCGGCGAGTTGCCGACGAACAGCCAGTTGGCCGAGTTTCGGGCCAAGCTGGCCGAACACGAATTTCTTCACGAATCCCTGCGACACCATTTCGAGGGTTTTTCATCCGACGCTCATCCCATGGCCATTTTATCGGCCATGATCAACGCGATGGGCTGTTTCCAGCCCGCGATGATCGAGCCGGAGGATGATGACCATTTCCTGGATTCGGCTGCCCGGCTGATCAGCAAGGTGCGGACCATAGCGGCCGCGGCCTACAAGCAATCCATCGGTCATCCGATGATCTACCCCCGCTCGGACCTGCCCTATACCTCGAATTTTCTGCACATGATGTTCAGCAAGCCGAATAACCGCTACGAGCCGACGCCCGAGGTGGTCAAGGCTCTAAATCAGTTCCTCATTCTGCACGCCGACCACGAACAGAACTGCTCGACCTCTACCGTGCGCATGGTCGGATCGAGCCAGGCCAACCTGTACGCCTCGATATCGTCCGGCGTGTGTGCTCTCTGGGGCCACCTGCACGGCGGAGCCAACCAGGCGGTCATTCAGATGCTGCTCGAGATCCATGAGTCGGGCATGTCCGTCGATCAGTTTATCGAAAAGGTCAAGAACAAGGACGCCAATATGCGGCTGATGGGCTTCGGGCACCGGGTCTACAAAAACTACGATCCGCGGGCCCGGTACCTCAAGTCGGCGTGCGATTCCGTGCTGCAGAACCTGGGCGTGAAAAGCCCGCTGCTGGACATTGCCCGCGAGCTCGAGGAGCGCGCCTTGAACGATTCGTATTTCGTCGAGCGCAAACTGTATCCGAACGTCGATTTCTACAGCGGGATTATCCTGCGGGCCATCGGGATTCCGCTGAATATGTTCACGGTGATGTTCGCCATCGGACGCATTCCCGGCTGGATCGCCCACTGGCGGGAGAACCACCTGAACCCCAACGGCCGCATCCATCGTCCGCGGCAGGTCTACAACGGCCAGACGGTTCGGTCGTATATACCCATGGAAGAGCGGTGACGCCCCGAGCGCCTCGACCGCCGATATTGATAAAACCCGATAAGCCCGGAGACGCCTGTCCCCGGGCTTTGTCATAAGGGGGGTGCGGGCGATGATCGAGCATAAGTTGTGCTTATATGCCGTGATCGGTTAAAGGCACTACACTTAAGTACGCCGTGGTTATCCCCACGGCGGGCCGACCTGCGGTTCCGCGGACCGATGAGACGGAGTGCGAATACCGAATGGAGCGAACCGGAACAAATGGCCAGCCACCTGATCGGCCCTATTGGCTGCAACGGATTTGCGTCGCTGGGATGGCCGCGGGGGTAGGGGCCTTGCTCTTATCCAAGTTCGGTTTGATACCCTTGCCGCCTTGGGGCGTGTTTTCCACCATGCTGATCCTCATCGTGCTCGGCAACGTCCTCTGCTGGGCCTGGGCCGATCGATGGCTGGCCCGATATCTGGACGGATGGCGGTGTCGTTCGTGGCGGCTTGTCCATGGGGCCTTTTTTATCTTTGCCATCGCTCTACTGGGGACGGTCTTTGCAGTCGGCCGGGATTTTTTCGATGCCTTGCCCATCGCCCTGATCATGTGGGTATTGAGCTGGAACCTGATCGTATTCTGTCTGGCGGTGGTTCTGACCGGTCTTGAGCTGGTTCGATTCCTGGTCGGAGTCTTTTTCTCGATATTCACATTGCCGCTGGCGAAATCAGTTACGTCGAAGGTTTCCGGATGCCCGCCCGACCGATTGGCTGAGTCCGGGGATTGCGCGAAAAAGGTCGATCCGTCGGTCAGGCTTTCGCGGCGGGCCTTGCTGGCCCGTTCGGCCATGTTGACGCCGGTGCTGCTGAGCGGGGGTTTCGTGGCCGGCGGGTTGTATCAGGCGGATCGTTTCGTGGTACGGCGGATTTCGCTGAAGCTGCCTCGGCTCCCCGACCGGTTACGCGGCCTGACGATTACGCACCTGAGCGATCTGCATGTGGGGCGTCTGTTCCGTCCCGAGCACCTGTCGGCCATGGTGGAAGCATCCAATAAACTGGGCAGCGATCTGGTCGCGATTACCGGTGATATCCTCGATCACAGTAACGATTTTCTGCCCGCGGCCGCCGAGGCCATCAGCCAACTGGAGCATCGCTATGGACGGTTCCTGGTGATCGGTAACCATGATCTGATCGATGATCCGCGGATGATGCTGAGTTATCTGGACGCCCGCGAGCCGAACCTGCTTTGCGATCGGATGAAACCCATGGAGATCGGGGGCGAACGGGTGCGTATCGCCGGCTTGTTCTGGTCGCGTTATGAGCATCCCCGAGGCAATGATCCCGGGCATGTCGGCCGCGTGGAGGCGACCCTTGGACGGCTGGCGGATCGGGATACTCCGGTTGGTTCTCTTGTGCCACCTGTCGAGCAAGAGCCATTTACTATCGGTCTGGTCCACCACCCACATGCCTTTGATGCCCTGGCCGACCGCGGCGTGGACCTGACCTTGGCCGGACATACCCATGGCGGACAAGTGATGCTTACTCCGCCCGGCTGGTCGGAAAGGATCGGGGCCGGCAACCTGCTGTTCCGCTACCTCTGGGGGGAGTACCGCCGGGGTGATTCTCTTCTCTATGTCAATGCCGGGGTGGGTAACTGGTTCCCGTTGCGGGTCAACGCGCCGGCGGAGATCGTGCAGCTTCGGTTGATTTGACCACCGACGTTTTAGGCCGAGGGCCCGGACAAGCGGTTGGTTATCGTTGCTGGACGGCCCGGCTGAAGCGCCGCGCGTCGGCCAGCAGATCGGCCAGTTGGTCGAGAGGCCAGACCGTGGCCGGGTCGCTCTTGGCTTTCTCCGGGCGGTCGTGAACCTCCAGAAAGAGGGCATGGGCTCCGGCGGCGACAGCGGCGCGGGCCAATAGGGGGGCCATCTCCCGTTGTCCGCCGGATTGTCGGCCGCCCTGGCCGGGCAGTTGGCAAGAATGGGTCGCGTCGAAAACTACGGGGGCATAGGCGGCCATCCGGGGGATGCTGGTCATATCGTTGACCAGACGGCCGTAACCGAAAAAGGTGCCTCGTTCGGTAAGCAGTACTCCCGAAGCGCCCGCTTCGCGGAGTTTTTCCACGGCGGGTCGCATTTCCTCGGGGGACATGAACTGCCCTTTTTTAAGGTTGACCGGCTTGCCGGTGGCGGCGGCGGCCAGGAGCAGGTCGGTCTGGCGGCACAAAAAGGCGGGGATTTGAAGAAGGTCAAGCACCTTGGCCGCGGAAGCCGCCTGCCGGGATTCGTGAATGTCGGAGACCACCGGCAAGGCGAGTTTTTTCTTGACCTCGGCCAGAATCGCCAACCCTTCTTTCAGGCCCGGACCACGAAAGCTGTGCAGACTCGAACGATTGGCCTTGTCAAAACTGGCCTTGAAGATCAAGGGGATGTCCACGGCTACGGCGATTTTCTTAATGGCTTTGGCCAGCTTGAGGGTATGGGCCCGCGATTCGATAACGCAGGGGCCGGCGATCAGTGCCAGGGGGCAACCCGGGCCGATACCAATGTCGCCGACTTGAACAATTGTATGGACAGGTTTTGTTGTCATGGAAAGTAATTTTAACCTTTTCCCGACGCGGGCGGAATCCTGACAATCAAGGAGGCCGGCTGAATGCTGATGTCCAGCGGTAGCGTACCGGCCTCGTCACCGTCGATTTGGACCGACACCGGTACGGCCGCCTCTACGCGAACGGAGGGGAGCCTTTGATAAACCACACTCGGATGTTCGATTTGTCGGCGGACCAGGGTACGCAGGGCGTGGCCGATCAGTCCGATTCTTCCATGGCAGGGCAGAATGCACAAATCAAGCAGGCCGTCGTCGCCACGGGCATCCCGGACCACATTCAGCCCGATGGCATACTGCGGAAGATTGGCAACGAATACCAGGCCGTGTCCCTGCCAGATGGGTTGGCCTTCGCTGCTTACCCGTATTGCTGGGAAGCGATGTTCCCAGAAGGTCCGCCAGAGCGGGCCGGCGTAGTTCAGGTGTGTAATGTGCCCACTACGCAACTGCTTGAGACGATGGACGACCTCGGCGTCGAAACCGATACCGGCCAGCAGGAGGAAGGAGCGGCCGTTGGCGGTACCGACATCCACGGGTTTATCGGTCCCGGATTGCAGGCAGGTCAGAATACATTCCGGGGTGCTTTGGAAGCCAAAGGCCTTGGCCACCAGATTTTCCGTGCCACGGGGCCAGATGATCAGGGGCACGGATGTTCCGATCAGACCGGCGGCCACTTCGCCGACCGTCCCATCCCCGCCGACAACGACTACTGCCTTGGCCGAGTCGGCCGCCTGTCGAGCCATGAGACGGCCATCGCCGGCGATCCGGGTAATTCGGGTGATTGTCCGGTAACCTGCTTTTTCGAGCCGGGCTAGCATCTGGCGCACCGCGGCATTATGCGGGGCTGCTCCGGCGACAGGATTAATGATGACAACTACTTGCATCGGCGCGTAAGTACAATTAAGCTAATGCCTTGTATATGGGTTCACCGGGTATTCTTCGCTCCGGTAAGAGAAGATAGGCCGTTAGACCTTATCGGATCGCTACGTAGCGTTTCCCTACTGGCGGCTAGTTTAGCGTTGGGCGGGCGTTCGGTACAACCGGATTTAACCCAGCTTGGTGATTTTTCCCGTAACTGTTGTGGGCCTTCCTTGAGAGGGCATTTGGGGATGCGTCTTGCAACGGTGGCAATGTTCGTTAAACTTGCCACGGTGCCGTTAATTGCATTGTGCCCTTGGCCAAGGCTTGGACCCGGGTTGTGTCGTTTTATTAGGATAGGGATTCAGCGTTATGGAAAAGCTGCTTACACTTATTCGTGAAGGCAGGATCGAGGATGCCGAAAGTCACGTGAACCAGATGCAAAACCAGGGGGCTAGTCAGGCTTCGTGGCATTATGCCCGGGGTCGGTTGTGCGAAGCCAAGGGTGATATAGAGGAAGCCATCGCGGCTTATGAAGCTGCGATCGAGATGGACGGAACCCATCTGGAAGCGGCGTTTCGTTTGGCGTTCAATCTTGATCTCTACGGGTGCGAGGATCGGGCGGTGCCCATCTACGAATCCCTGGCGGCCCACTCGCCCACTCATGTTAACGCGCTGATCAATCTGGCGGTGATCTATGAGGATAAGGGAAACCATATCGCTGCCATGCGTTGCATTGATCGGGTTCTGACGGATTTTCCGAATCATGCTCGTGCCCGGCTCTTCCGTAAGGATATCGAGAGCTCGATGAACATGCAGTATGATGAATTTCAGGAACGTACCCGTGTCAAACGCGATGCGATCATGGATACCCCGGTCGCCGATTTCGAGCTGAGTGTACGTAGTCGAAACTGCCTGAAAAAGATGAACATCAATTCGCTCGGCGATCTGTTGCGAATTACCGAGGCGGAGTTACTGGCCTACAAGAACTTCGGCGAAACCTCACTGTCCGAGATCAAGGCGATGCTCAAGCATAAGGGACTTCGTCTCGGTCTATTTAAGGACGAGACCCCGGTGGAGTCGCACTCACCCATGCCCGCTATGCACGGAGATGTGGATAGTTCATCCTCGATTCTGGGGCGGGGTCTTTCCGAAATCGAGCTTTCCGGACGCTCACGAAAATGCCTGCAGCGTTTGAATCTGATGTCGGTGTCCGATCTGGTGCAGAAATCGGAAGCCGAACTGCTGTCGGTCAAAAATTTTGGACAAACTTCGCTTAATGAAATCAAACAGAAGCTGGCGGAATTTAACTTGTCCTTGCGCAAGCCGCATTAGCGTGTATCCTTAAAACGGGAAAATACAGCAGTCATGCTCCGGCTTCATCTGGGTTTCAAGTATAGTCCTCCCGAATCGAATCCGTCGGCCGGACTTAGCAATTACCGGCCTTTGATGTGGGCCAGGATGGCAACCCTCCTGACGGTCTTGGTCGGCTGGTCTTTGCTTGCCCTGAGGCTTATGGGGTCAGGGCTGACCATTTGTCACGCCACGGCTAGTTCCTCTCGTAAGGCTGCCGACCAGCGGTCAGCCCAGGGCGGTCGCCCATTGGATTTCAATATCCGTGTATTGCTTATGGAGCGGTTGGCGGATGTTCATTTTCGGATCACTGGGCCGTACGAGGTGGTCTGGGATTCCGATAGCCTATTGATCGAGGCGGGCAGTGATCCGGTTGAGTTAGTCGCCGTTTATGAGTCACGGCAGGTTCGAATTCCGCAACTGGATCGAGTGCCGCCAAACGCTGTCCTACATTTGCGTGCGGATTGGCCCGGCGGGATCGGGGTACGCTGGTCGGACGGATCCTGGCGACGTTATCGTGGGCAGATGACCTTATTGAGTGGGGACGATGGACATGGTCGGCTGATCAATGTCGTGGATATCGAGACCTATCTGTCCAGCGTAGTCGCCTCGGAATTGCATCGCGGTTTTCATCCGGAAGCATTTCGCGCCCAGGCCATTGCCGCCCGCACCTACGCTTGGTATCAGAAGCAGACCACGACTCCGGCCGCCTTGTGGGATTTGCGGGCTACCCAAAGTTCGCAAGTCTATCTGGGGGTGGATCGAGAAGAGCTGGTTCCCGAGGCGGTCGAGGCGGTGCTCCAAACGCGCGGGGTGGTCTGTACCTGGGCTTCGCCGCGTGGTCAGCGGATATTTTGTGCCTATTACGGCTCGACATGCGGGGGCTGTACGCAAGCCGGTGGATCTGTCGGCAATGAGCCGACCATTCCTCCGTTGGCTGGTGGTGTAGTGTGCGAGTATTGCCGAGAGTCCGCGAATTATCGCTGGGCGCCGGTTCGGATCGGCAAGGACGCCATCACCGAACGTCTTCGATCCGTTTATCCTCGCTTTGAAACCATCGGGCCGATCGAGAGTTTGGAAGGGGTAGATACGTCGCCATGTGGTCGGCCGAAGCGAATTGCTCTACGTGACGGCGAGGGCCGGACCATCGAACTGAGCGCAGAGAATTTCCGGATGGCGCTCAACCCTGCTGGAATGTTGATCAAGAGTTCGTGGTTTGAACCGCTCATCGATGTTACGAGCATCACCTTGGCCAACGGGCGTGGCTTTGGTCATGGGATGGGGCTATGTCAATACGGGGCGGACGGCCTGGCCCGGGCCGGAGCCAGCGCCGGCCGTATTATTAGGCATTATTATCCGACTACTAGTTTGATACGGGCTTATGAATAGGGCAGGATCCAACGCTTTCTCATGTGTGAAGGTATGATACAATCCCGCCAATGAATGAAACGGAGCGCAAGGTGGAATGATGCAAGCTGGCCGACGCTGGATATCGCGATTGCTCCGCTATGCGGTTTGCGCGGCCGCTATTACTTGGCTTGCGCAGCAGACCGACTGGGCGGAGATGAAGCGGGTGTGGCTGGAGGCGGATAAGGGTCTGCTGGTGCTCGGCGTGTTCTGTTTCTGGCCCTCGGTGGTTCTGATCTCAATTCGCCTGCGGCGGGTGCTGGCCGTACATGATATACACGTTAGCGTCTGGCGGGCGATCATGGTTACATTCGCGGGGAACTTTGTCGCCAACGCCTTTCCGCTGGGAACGACCGGCGGTGATTCGGTAAAAGCATACTTGGTGGCCCGCGAAACGCCGCACAAGCATGAAGCGGTCATGTGCGTGCTGTTCGATCGGTTGGTAGGGGTGGCTGGCCTGGTGATGCTGGCTGGGCTGGTGCTACTGGCCAGTTGGGGGAACCCGGCCTTCGCCAAGTGGGGGCGGATAATCGGGGTGTTGATCCTGGCTTTGGTGGTCGGTGGGGGAGTTTATTTTTCCAACCGGTTGCGTTGTTGGTTTCATGTGGATGATCTTATATCCCGATTGCCGTTCGGGCAGCATTTACAGCGGCTGGATCGGGCGGTGCTCGTTTTTCGGCATCATGGTCGGTGCGTGGTGGAATGTGTCATTCTTACCGCGATTTTGCAATTGAATTCCATCTTCTGCATGTTTTTGATGGGTTGGGCTTTGAATCTGGTGGGTGATCGGCCGCTGACGGCGATTCCGGTTTATCTTGGTTACATTCCGATTGCCTTTTTGACCGGGGCCTTACCTATCGGGGTGTTGGAAGTCACCTTGCAGGAACTGCTTGCCGGGGCGGCCGCGCTGGGTTCGCCGGAGGCGGCCATTTCCCTCGGCCTGATGTGCCGGGTCATGCAACTGGTTTGGGCACTACCGGGAATTGTGCCTGTATTACAGGGACGGCCGGCGGCGGGGGCTCGGGCCATGGTCGTCGAAGAGTCGCTGGAACCCGAAAACGCATCAGGATAGAGGACACCCCTGCCCAGCCCAGCCACGGGTGTCAAATGTATGAAAAATGACCATGAATGGGGGACCGGTATTCCGCGACTAATGGTTACGGATCATGGGGACGCGAAAAAATACGTATGGCTCGACTGGTGTAGCTGGCAGATGGCGGCCAGACCCGACTTCTATGATTGTTTGCGGTGCTTAAACGTCCCCACGGCCGCTATGGCTGCACCTCGGTGCCCAAGCCGTCGCCTATCACCCTGAGCCGCATTGCACCGAGGATATCAACCCCTGACTGGACCCGACCTCACGAAATGCCGGGCGGACGAGACAGGCCAAGGGAACAGGAGGTAGCTCATCGCGGACGAGCATCTCAATAAGGGCGAGTTTTCGCCGGACAATCCAACATCACATGGAATGCGCGCGGTGGGCGGTCCACTTCCCCAGCCTGTTCGAAAAGCATGGTTGAGAAAGTATGCCCTGCCCCTGACGTTTTTGGGATTGGTCTGGATGGTCGAGGCCGTCTCACGCCAAGACATTCTTGAACCTGTGTTATGGGCGATTCGGTGTCCGGTACCGGCGGTGTTGAATTTAATGCTGGCTGGTCTGCTGGTAGCATTTCTGGCCGTATTATTGGGGAGCACGCGGCGGGGGGGGGTGGTTGCGCTGGTATTGTTGGCCCTGCTGACGGCCGTGAATGGGGGCAAGATGCAGGTTTTTGGGAATGCTTTGTTCCCGTGGGATCTGCGGTTGGCCCGTGAGGCCCTCAATGTTTTCGGCAGAGGATACTTCCCCTTTCCCCCGCTCCAGGTGGCGCTGTTTGTTGTGCTGATTGCGGTGGTTGCCCTGCCTGTTGTGGTCCTGCCGGATCGACGGATTCCTTGGCGGCGCCGTCTGGCTTGGTCGATAGTTTTATCGGCTGTATTGTTTGGGATTGGGGTATATCGCAACTGGCCCTTGCGGCGGGTCATGGGGGCGATGGTTACTAACTACACCTGGGATCAACGGCAAAACTATCAGACCAATGGGCTCTTGTTGGCTTTTACCATTAACATGCAGGCCCCTGGAGTGCCGATTCCGGAGGGGTATTCTCCCGAGGCCATGACCGCCTTAACCACCCGGTTGTATTCAGAAAACGAGAGCCGCCACCCATCCGATACAAGGGCGAGCAATTTGATCGTTTTCCTGAACGAATCCTTCTGGGACGCCACCGCCATGTCGGCCGTCCGGTTCCACCCGGACCCTCTGGCTAACTACCGTCGGTTGAGCCAAGCCTACACCAGTCTACGGGTGATCTCGCCGGTTTTCGGCGGCTGGACCTGCAACGCAGAATTCGAACTGCTGACCGGTTTGCCGGTAGCCCTGCTGCCCAGCGGTGGGATTCCTTACCAACAGTACATACAACGTCCTTGTATATCGCTGGTCGGCATTCTTAAGGATCAAGGGTACTCCACCCTTGCGGTGCATCCTTTCCATCGTTGGTACTGGAACCGCCATCTGGCCTACGAGCATCTCGGGTTTGACCGGTTTATCGCCCTGGAGGACTGGGATGGATGGAGCACAAGCGGCGATTACGTGGGTGATGCCAGCCTGGCTGAGAAAATCATCAGCCTTGCCTCAGAGCAGACGGAGCCGTACTTCATCTTCGCATTGTCCATGCAGAATCACGGGCCTTATGAGCATCGTTCCTATGCGGACGGGGCCCACGATATGGCCATCGAGAGCGACCTGCCCGACGCCGCTCACGCGACCATCGCCAATATGGCCAAGGGGCTGCAGGATGCCGACGCCGCTCTTGGCCGCCTCGTGGAGCATTTCTCCGCCAGCGAAAAACCCACGATGATCGTATACCTGGGCGATCATTTGCCGTACCTCGGCCCAGACTATGACCTTTACCGTCAGGGCGGGCTGGTCCGCGAGGAAGGGGGTCTTTCCGTCGAGGATATGGTGCGCCTGCACACCGTGCCCGCCTTGATCTGGACGAATGATGGGCAGGAACCGGCCGATTTGGGCGAGTTATCCATGATGTACCTCATGCCCTTGATCCTGGATCGCCTGGGGCTCGGCGATTCCATTCCGCTGATCTGGTTTTTACGCGAAATTCAGGACCGCTTTCCCGTGCTGACCAGCAATTTTCACGTATCGGAAGGACTGCTTCACGTTGGGCTCCCGGAGGACGATTCGCTCTTGATGGATTGCCGCCTGCTACTGTACGATCTGCTCTGCGGTCGGCAGCATGCCCTTCTGGAAAGGGTTGCTCCCGAGTCGCCTCCACTGCCGGAGTACCCGCCTGAATCCTCGAGAGAGATCGAGGACGCCCTGTAATTCGAATTATGGTCTTCTATTGGTGCGGGGCAGGCCGGCCGCCCCGCCTGTTAATCCGTTGAGGGATTCTTGTGCCGTACTGGTTTCGCGGCCGGTTATTTGCTATCCTTGCGAGTCTTAGTATTTGATGGAGTTTCCAGGTGTCTTTGGATCTAACAAAAGTTCGCAATATCGGGATCGCCGCCCACATCGACGCGGGCAAGACGACGACCACCGAGCGCTTCCTGTATTACACGGGCAAGACGCATCGTATCGGCGAGGTCGACGACGGAACGACGATCACCGACTTTGATCAGGAAGAGCAGCAGCGGGGGATCACCATCTATTCGGCGGCGGTGAGCTGTCCGTGGCGGGACCATACCCTTAACCTCATTGATACGCCGGGACACGTGGATTTCACCGCCGAGGTCGAGCGGTCGCTGCGTGTGCTGGACGGGGCGATCGTGGTCTTTGATGCCAAGGAGGGGGTCGAGGCCCAGTCGGAGACGGTCTGGCGGCAAGCCGGTAAATATCACGTCCCCAAGATTTGCTTCATCAACAAGATGGACAAGGTCGGAGCGGATTTCGCCGCGTCTTTCGCTTCTATTCGCGATCGGCTGGGGGCCAACCCGGTGGCGGTCCAGATTCCCATCGGGGCCGAGGGCTATTTCGAGGGCCTGATCGACTTGGTAGCGATGAAGGCCGTGTATTACTTCCCCGACAAGGTCGGTTGTCGATTCGAGGAGCGGACCATCCCGGCGGAACTCGAGCAGGTGGCCCGCCGGGCCCGGCATGCCCTCGAGGAGCGGGTGGCCGAAACCTGCGACCGGCTGATGGAGAAATTCATCAACGATGAGCCACTGGATAGCGAGGAACTGCGGGCGGGCTTGCGGGCGGCGACAGTGGCCGACAAGCTCCAGCCCGTGTTTTGCGGATCGTCCCTGAAGAATGTCGGGGTGCGACGGCTGCTGGATGCGGTGGTCGATTATTTGCCCAGTCCGCTGGACATGCCGCCGATAACCGGGCGAACTCCGGTATCCGGAAAGGGTAAAAGTGGCCAGGATATCGAAATTCTATGTGATCCGGCCAAGCCATTGGTAGCTTACGTATTCAAAATCGTGTTCGAGAAGCCGATGGACGTGTATTTTGTGCGGGTTTACCAAGGTACGCTAAAAAGCGGCTCGCGGGTATTCAACCCCGGACGGGAACGCAAGGAAAACATCAGCCGCATGTTCCGCGTTTTTGCCAAGAAACGCGAGGCGATCGAGCAGGCCGAGGCCGGAGATATCGTGGCCGTCATGGGCCTCAAGGAATCCCAGACCGGCGACACCTTGTGCGAGGTCCGGAGTCCCGTGCTGCTCGAGAAGATCGAGTTCCCCGAGACCGTGATCAGCATGCGAGTAGAGCCGATGTCCTCGGCGGACCGCGAAAAAATGATCGGGGCCCTGTCCATGCTGATGCGCGAGAACCCGACCTTCGAGTTCAACCTGAACCAAGAGAGCGGGCAGATGATCATTTCCGGAATGGGCGAGCTGCATCTGGAAGTTCTTTTGAATCGCATGCGTCGCGATTACAACGTGGACGTGCGGGTTT
Organism: Phycisphaerales bacterium; assembly: GCA_012729595.1. Lineage (GTDB taxonomy): Bacteria > Planctomycetota > Phycisphaerae > UBA1845 > PWPN01 > JAAYCU01. The sequence goes on along the minus strand of JAAYCU010000282.1, from coordinate 50,396 downwards.
ATCCGCCACAGGTCAGCTACCGCGAGACGGTCTGTGCCGCGGCGGAAGTAGCTGATGAATTTCGACGGCAACTTGGCGATAAGTCGATGTATGCGAAAGTGCGTTTGCGGGTTGAGCCGTTCCAGCCGACCGCCGGCGCAGAGCATGTCGAGTTCGTTAATCAGCTCCCTCCTGATCGAATTCGGTCGGAGTACGTAGGCGCCGTAGAGACCGCCGTTCGCGAGGCCGCGGGCACCGGACAGCACGGATATCGTATGATCAACGTGCGCATCACTTTGCTGGATGCCGAGCAGCGGGACGGCGAAAGTTCGGAGCTGTCTTTTGAGGCGGCGGCTCGGCGCGCGTTCGACCAAGCGGCGGTAGCCGCTGGGGCGGCCTTGCTGGAACCAGTTATGCGGGCCCAGATTGTAATTCCTGAGTCCTGTTTCGGTACGGTTAGCGGGGATTTGACCAGGCGGCGCGGCGTGGTAAAGGACTCGAATCTAAGGGGTGATCGACGAATTTTGGATGTGGAAGTGCCCCTGAGGGAAATGTTTGGTTATGCCACGGAACTGCGAAGCCTGACTCAAGGGCGGGGTAGCTGTTCGATCGAGCCTTCGCATTACGCCTTGGCTCCTAAGAATATATCGAATGCAATCCTTTCTATGGTATGATGTTATGGTGTAGTGGCGGCTTTTGCCGAAGGGTTGAGTGTTGAGTTGACCCGGTAATTATTGCCTCTTAATTTTATTTGTTATATTTCTGTAAAATCCTTTTTCGATGCTATTGACATGGACCCCCGAATGGATAAACTAACGTGTCTGCGTCCAACCCGTTGTCCGCGCGGTATTTAGTGCTGTGGATAAGGGTCTTATTCCGGATGAGGGATAGAATTGGGAGCGCCGGCAGCGGGCCTGTGCGGGAGCATGAATGGCCGAGGGGTTCCCATACCGCCGGATTTGGACGAGGGAATGCAAGGAAAGCGATGAGAGTTTAGTAGAGTTACGAAACTCTTCATTCGGTGTCTTGAGGAATTGCTATGCAAGGCGAGAGGATCCGGATCAGAATGGAAGCGTATGACCCGCGGGCCTTGGATGCTTCGGCCCGGGAGATCGTGGATCATGCCAAGCGGACCAATGCTCGCGTGTGCGGGCCGATTCCTCTTCCGACCCGGATTGAGCGGTATACGGTTTTGCGATCTCCTCACATCGATAAGAAGTCGCGCGAGCAGTTTGAGATGCGAACGCATAAGCGGTTGATCGACATCTATGAACCGACGGCGCGAACGGTGGAGGCCTTGAATCGGCTGGTGGTACCTGCGGGTGTGTTTGTGAAAATCAAGGCCTGAGGCCAGGATCCTCGCGGGGTTGCGGGCTGGGATGCCCGGGCCGCGTAGATGAATTCCGGATTCCTGTGTCAGCCTTTTGAATAATTTAGTCATGCGAGTTTAGTCGCGTGACACAGTGGCGAATGACTCGACCTATGGGTCTGCGAAGGGAAGCTTTTTCTATGCTGGCGGCGCTAATCGGCAAAAAGATCGGCATGACTCGCGTGTACGACGAGGAGGGCACGATCATCCCGGTGACCGTGATTCAGGCCGGGCCATGTTCAGTGCTCCAGGTCAAGGCCGCCGAGGCTAAAGACGGGTACAACGCAGTGCAGTTGGGGTACGAGGATATCAAGGCCCACCGTTCGACGATGCCGATGATCGGGCATGCCGCGACGGCTGGTACCGGCCCCAAGCGGATTCTCCAGGAGGTTCGTCTTGGTGATACTCCGGAGGCTCAACCGGGCGATGTTTGGACCGTCGAGCTTTTCGAGACCGCTGGAATTCGTTTTGTGGACGTGATAGGAACGACCAAAGGGCGGGGTTTTGCCGGAGGTATGCGACGTTACGGATTCGGCGGCCAGCTGGCCTCGCACGGTACCGAGCGAAAGCATCGTTCCCCAGGTGGTATCGGGGCTAATGCTCCGCGTGGTTTGGGGCGAGCCATCAAAAAAGGAAAGCGTATGGCCGGACAGATGGGCCATGTGCGACGAACAGCTCGTTGTCAGCGGCTGGTCCGGGTAGATAAAGAGAATCATCTGCTGCTGGTCAGAGGTAGCGTTCCCGGCCCCAACGGCGGATACGTACTGATTCGGCAGGCCAAGACCAAGGCCTGAGCGGCCGACTAAAGGCAGTAAAGGGAAGATCGGCGATGATCGATGTGCCTGTTTACAATATGAATGGCGAGCAGACCGGGTCGATGCAGATCGACGAGGAAATCCTTGGCGGTCAGGTAAGGATCAGTCTGCTTAAACAGGCGGTGGTGGCCTGGCGGGCCAATCAGCGCCAAGGTTCGGCACGGACCAAGAGTCGGGGCATGGTAGAGGGCTCGACCCGCAAACTATACCGACAAAAGGGTACGGGTAATGCCCGTGCTGGTAATGTGCGGACCTGCATCAGACGAGGTGGTGGCGTAGCGTTTGCCAAGCATGAGCGAAGTTACCGATTAGACCTTCCCAAGAAGATGAGAAGGCTGGCCCGTAACAGTGCTTTACTGGCGAAATTGCAATCCCAGGATGTGGCGATCATCGATGATTTGGGATTTGAGACGCCCAAAACGAAGCCCTTCTTCTCGATGCTTAAAGCTTTAGGAGCGGCCCAAGGTTGCGTGCTGGCGATACATCAGCCGGATCAGGTCGTTTTTAAATCGGGTCGGAATATTCCTAAAACGGAAGTCCGTCAGGTGCATGAGTTGAGTGCTTATGAAATTCTGCGACGCCGAAAACTGTTGTTTACCAGACCGGCATTCGAGAGGGTATTGGCTGATCCGCAGAAGTATCAGGCTACGGAAGCCCAAAGGGCTTAAAGGGTTTGCGGCCGAGTAAGGACCAGAGATCATGGATATTTACCATGTAGTTGTTCGTCCGCTGGTGACCGAGAAGGGCACGCATCAGAGCCAGGTGGCCCACGAGGCTACCGCGACGATGCCTGCCCGAGGTGGGTCGTATGCCTTTGAGGTACATCCCAAGGCAAACAAGGCTCAGATTCGCCAGGCGGTCGAGAAAATTTATAACGTTAAGGTATTGCAGGTGCGGACCAGCAACCGGGCCGGCAAGAAGCGACGATATCGGCTGACCATGGGGCAGACCCGCAGTTGGAAAAAAGCAGTGGTTGTCCTTCATCCGGACTACCATATTGATCTGTTCTGACGGACGGGCGCAGGTGTCTGCGCCGCATGAGGAAGGTAAGTTTCGATGGGCATCAAGAATTACAATCCGACCTCGCCGGGACGGCGCAATTCGTCCGTGAATGATTTCGCGGAGATTACGGATAAACGCCGTCGGCCGACGAAGAGCCTGTTGGAGCCGAAGCCCAAGACCGGTGGACGCAACCATCATGGCAAGATCACGTCCTGGTGGCGCGGCGGCGGGCATAAGCGCATGTACCGCATCATCGACTTCAAACGCCGCAGGGACGGACAGCGAGCTACGGTTGTCGCCATCGAGTACGATCCAAACCGCACTTGTCACATTGCTCTGATCGAATACCCTGACCAGACGAAAAATTATATTCTAGCCCCGGCAGGCTTGAAAGCCGGCGACTGGGTGGAAAGCGGCCAGGATGTTGAGCCGAAAGTGGGCAATGTGATGCCTCTCAAACGGATTCCGGTGGGCATGGACGTTCATAACGTCGAGATGATTGCCGGACAAGGAGGCAAGCTGGTCCGGTCGGCAGGAACTTCGGCCAGGCTTATCGCCCGTGAGGGTGACTGGGCAACGTTACTAATGCCGTCCGGCGAAATGCGCCAGGTACGCGTAGAATGCCGGGCGACGATAGGGCAGATAGGTAACTCTGACCATCAAAATATCAGTATCGGTAAAGCTGGACGCAAACGGCACATGGGCCGTCGTCCGCACAACCGAGGCACCTCGATGAACCCGATCGCCCACCCGTTGGGTGGTGGTGAAGGACGCAGCGGAGGTGGGCGGCACCCGTGTAGCCCTTGGGGCCAGTTGGCCAAGGGCGGGCGCACCCGTAATCCGCGCAAAAATTCGAACAAACGCATTCTGCGGCGGCGCAGGAGCGTACGCTACGGTCAATTGGTTCTGCCGAAGAAGTAATTTGGGCAGCATAGCGTGAACGGATAGACTTATGTCGCGAAGCTTGAAAAAAGGCCCCTTTGTCGAAGAAAAACTGTTCCGCAAGGTGCAGAAATTTCGGGACACTGGAGAACGTACACCGATTCGTACTTGGGCGAGGCGTTGCACGATCGTTCCGGAGTTTGTGGGCATGACTTTTGATGTGCATAACGGCAAAGTCTTCCACAAGGTGTTTATCACCGAGGAGATGGTCGGGCACAAGCTGGGTGAATTCAGCCCGACAAGAACGTTCCGAGGGCATTCGGGGTCACGGAAAGATAAAGATAGGAAGTAATCCGGTTGCTCCGACGATGGCAGGACAGCTAATTTGCTGTATGCGTTGAGATGGAGCCCAGGTGAGGATCAGTACGGTGGCCGAGACTGAGATGGACGCAAAAACTTTTCATGCGATGCACCGTTTCGCGCGGATTAGTCCGCGCAAGGCCAGGTTGGTAGCGGATCTGATTCGCAATCAACACGTCAACGATGCTCAGGATATATTACGGTTTACTAATAAAAGGGCTAGCGGACTGATCGACAAAGTACTGAAGTCCGCCATCGCCAATGCCAATGAGAAGGAGGCCGATGTCCGTTCCTTATATGTAGCTAAGGTACGGATTGACGAAGGGCCTTATTATCGTCGATGGCGGCCGAAGGACCGCGGCCGGGCCCATCCGATTGCTAAGCGGATGAGTCATATTATCGTGGAAGTTGAGGAGCGCTGATCGCGGTAAGGGGCGGCCCAAGCCGACCCGGGAGCTGAGCGTGGGACAGAAAACCAATCCAATAGGGTTTCGGACTGGTATTACTTTAGACTGGAAGAGTCGCTGGTATGCCCCCAAGGCTGCCTATGGTGAATTCCTGATCGAGGATTGCCGGGTAAGAGAGTACGTAGACAAGCGACTTAATCGCCAGCCTCCCTACGCGGCGGTGAGTAAAGTCGAGATCGAACGTACTCGAAACGAGGTACGGGTAGTGGTGCATACCGCCAGGCCGGGACTCGTAATCGGACCCAAGGGTGCCGAGGTTGATAAGCTCCGCGAGGAGTTGGAGGCTTTGATCGACCGCAAGATTAATTTGAATGTGGTAGAGATCAAGCACCCCGATCTGGATGCGCAGTTAGTGGCTGAAGGCGTTGCCGAACAGTTGAAAAAGCGTGGAAGCTTCCGCCGTATTATGAAGATGCGTTGCGATGCGACCATGGCTTCCGGAGCTAAGGGTGTGCGTATCATGTGTAGCGGCCGATTGGGCGGGGCGGAGATGGCCCGCGTAGAAACGCAGAAGCGCGGATCCATTCCATTGCAAACCTTACAGGCCGATGTGGATTACGGCTATGCCGTCAGTCGGACTAGTTATGGTTCAATCGGGGTGAAGACCTGGATTTATCGTGGAACCTTCGGTGAGGAACTACAGATCAGTCCGGATGCACCACCGGCCGGAAGGATGGGACGCCGAGGACGCATGTAAGCTTCGATCAGTAAATGAGCTATTAGAAGTAGAAGATACGGTCTATGTACTAGGCCAGTCGGAAGCTAAGGACGGAGAGTATCAGCAATGGCGATGATGCCCAAGCGACTAAAGCACAGAAAATCCCAGCGGGGTAAGATTCGTGGTCGCGCCACTCAGGGCAATACGGTTGCCTATGGTGATTATGGCCTGCAGGCTCTGGGATCGGGCTGGATGACTGCCCGTCAGATCGAGGCTGGCCGAATGACTGCCACCCATTACCTACAGCGGGAAGGGCGGGTATTCATTAGAGTATTTCCGCATAAGCCGATTTCAGCAAAGCCTTTGGAAACTCGTATGGGTAAGGGCAAGGGTGAGCCGGAATACTACGTCTCCGTAGTCAAGGAAGGCATGATATTGTATGAACTCGGCGGCGTGCCCGAGGATGTGGCCCGTCGGGCATTTGCCCTGGTGGCCCATAAGATGCCGTTTCGCTGTCGGTTTGTGGTTAGACGGCACGCCATCTGACGGACAAGGAGATGATAAACATCGCCCGATAGGGGCGAGGAGTTAAGCGTATGAAGATTTCCGAGATCCGGGACATGAAAACAGATGAGCTGCACGGTGAGCTAGACCGGCTGCGTAGACATTTATTCGACCTGCGCAGTCAGGCGGTGACGGAAAAACTTCAGGATCCGACTCTGCTGACCAAGGCCAAACGCAATATTGCCCGTGTATTCACGGTATTAAGTGAGCGGGGCGAGGATTCCGTGGAGCAGAAACAGTATCACATGGAGGCTTTGGCCTCGCATCGCAAAGGATAAAACGGTTACGGCAGGCCGGGCCGGAGTGGCGAAGAATAGGAAGACAGGTAATCGTACATGGCAGAGAGCACGGGACAAAAGTCGAAGCGAAAGTTACGAAAAACGCGTATTGGCGTTGTGACTTCAGCGCACAAGACTCCGAAGACGATTCGTGTTGAAGTGCAGTATAGCGCGCGCCACCCAAAGTACCTTAAATACATGCGCAGACGGACCAAACTACACGCGCATGACGAAACGGGTGAGGCCCGACAGGGTGACGTGGTGCAGGTAATGGAATGTCGGCCGGTATCCAAGACCAAGGTCTGGCGGCTGGTCAAGGTGATTCAGCGGTCTACTGAGGTCTGATTGGTTGCCCCGGAATGACGGTCGGCACGGTAAGTTCGAGCCGGATGCCCGGGTTGATTATTTGATTGAGTTGACGAGAGACGCGCGATGATACAGATGCAGACAATGGTAGATGTGGCCGACAACACCGGGGCAAAACAGGCCATGGTGATCCGCGTGCTCGGTGGAAGCACCGGCCGGCCGGGTAAACCCCGACGGCGCACGGCTGGAATTGGTGACATAGTAATCTGCACGGTCAAGAAGGCCTTGGCCAATAGCGACTACATGAAACCGGGAAACAAGAAAGCTCGCGTTGTACGGGCCGTGGTAGTGAGAACTAGACGGGCAAAACGCAGGCTGGATGGCAGTTATGTACGTTTCGATCACAATGCAGTGGTGTTGATAGATGACAAGAACGAGCCGCGCGGCACGCGTATTTTCGGAGCGGTAGCCCGTGAGTTGCGAGAACGCGGTTATATGAAGATTATTTCCCTGGCAGACGAAGTGGTTTGATCTGTTGGGACGACGACGGAGGTCGTGGAACTAAACATGGCGTGGCATATACGACGAGATGATTTGGTAGAAGTGATCGCTGGCGATCATAAGGGCGAGCGAGGCAAGGTATTGCGCGTTCTACCCAAGAGGAACATGGTGATAGTCCAGGGTATAAATATGGTCTATCGACATGTCCGACCCAGCCGACGCAATCCGCAGGGGGGGCGACTTCAAAAAGAGGCCCCTATTCATGTGTCTAATGTGCTACCCGTGGACGAGAAAACGGGTAGGGGGGTACGCGTGAAGTTCAGCGTAGAAACCGACCCCAGAGGAACAGTAGTGGCTAAATATCGCGTTTCGAAGGCGGGAACGCGTTTAAATGAATTGACCCGCGAGAAGAAGGCTGAGTCATGAGTGTGCCTCGGTTAATGGAGAAATATCGAACGGAAGTTCTGCCCGCTTTGTATGAACAGGCCGGAACCAACAATCCTATGGCTGTACCGCGGCTGAATAAGATCGTGGTATCCATGGGGTTGGGGATCGCGATCCAGGAGAAGCGACGGCTTGAGATGGCCGCAAAGGATCTGACGGTCATCACAGGGCAGAAACCTCAGGTTTGCCGCGCCCGTAAGAGCGTGTCCAATTTCAAGGTACGGGCAGGCTATGAAACCGGGTTGAAGGTGACGTTGCGCGGCCACCGGATGTACGAATTTCTGGATCGGCTGATTAATACGGCCATCCCGCGTATTCGAGACTTCCGAGGATTAAATCCACGGAGTTTTGATGGTCGAGGAAATTATTCGTTCGGCGTGAACGAGCAGACGGTTTTTCCGGAAATTGATGCTGCCGCGGTGGAAGCGCCCCAAGGCATGAACATCACCTTTGTGACCTCGGCCGGCAATGATCGTGATAGCCGGGAGTTGCTCAGACTGATTGGTATGCCCTTCCGCACGGAGCAGGGGTAAGCGTACGTTGTAGACCGTATTGAGGCCGCGCCGGCTTTGGCGGCTGGGATGGACATAAATGGCAACGAAAGCATGGGTTAATAAGGCAAGCGAAAAACCGAAGTTTAAGAGTCGGGTGGTCCGACGTTGTCAGATTTGCGGGCGGCAACGCGCCGTGTACCGTAAGTTTCACTTGTGTCGCGTTTGCTTCCGGCGGATGGCCAACCAGGGCCTGATTCCGGGCGTCAAGAAAGCCAGTTGGTAAACACCCGACAGGCCTTGGCTTGACGGGAATTTGAAACACGTATCGACGAGGATGGCCAGGATGTGGAGTGACCCAGTCGCCGACATGTTGACGCGAATCCGTAACGCGACTCGCGTGCGCATGACCGAGGTTAAAATTCCGGCAACGAAGATGAAGGTCGGTATCGCCGAGGTTCTCAAACAAGAGGGCTACATCGTCGATTACGACCGTATAGATGACGGAAAGCAAGGATTGCTGCGTGTTAAGTTGAAATACGGATCTTTGGGCGAACCTGTGATCACCACAATAAGGCGGGTGTCACGGCCAGGTCAGCGGATGTATTCCGCGGTGGAGAATCTGCCCAGGGTCTTAAATGGGCTGGGTATAGCCATTGTTTCCACCAGCCAAGGTGTATTAAGCGACCGGCAATGTCGGGAGCGGAAAATCGGGGGCGAGCTGGTCTGCACCGTTTGTTAAGCGGAGCGGAGGCCGACGGATAGGTCGGCGGAAGATGAGGATCGAAGATTATGTCACGTATAGGCAAAAAACCTATCCCGGTTCCCCCAGCCGTAAAGGTGGAGATCAGTGATCGCACCGTACGGACCAAGGGGCCCAAGGGTGAGTTAGTCTGGTCGTTCCCTGCTGAGGTAGCAGTGGAGTACGATGCTCCAGCAGCGCAGATACGGGTACAGCGCAGTAATGATCAGGCTCGTAGTAGGGCCTTGCATGGACTGACACGGGCCTTGATTGCCAATATGGTGGTGGGTGTTGATCAGGGATATCAACATAAGCTGGAAATCTACGGTACGGGTTACAACTGTAATCTCAAAGGTAATCGTTTGCTATTGAACGTCGGTTTTATGGGCCGGGGCGTGGATGCAAGCGGTAAGATGCGTGAGGCCCAGTTCGATATTCCGATCCCTTCGGGGGTAACCGTTACGGTTGAAGTCCCCGCCGCGCGTGGTGATTCGGAACCGGCTCGTTTAACCGTGGCTGGACCGGATAAGCAGGCTGTGGGTCATTTTGCGGCCGAAATTCGCAAAATTCGCCCACCCGAACCATATAAGGGTAAGGGTATTCGCTACGCTGGTGAGCATGTCAGACGTAAACAGGGCAAGGCGTTTGCCAGCGGTTCAGGATAAGATTTTTAGCAAGCGACAGGTGTGGGTATGAGTGTCATCGAATTTAAAGTACAACGTCGGGCTCGACGAAAGCTACGCGTACGCAAACGCGTGTACGGTACCGCCGAACGTCCGCGAATGAGCGTTTTTCGAAGCCTGAAGAACATCTATGCACAGTTGATCGACGACGATGAGGGATGTACCTTGGTCGAGGCCAGCACGAAGAGCAAGGAACTTACGGGCGCGCTTGGCTATGGCGGTAACAAATCCGCCGCTGCCGCTGTCGGCAAGTTGCTCGGCGAGCGAGCTTTGGCCAAGGGTTTGAAGACCGCGACCGTTGATCGCAACGGATACCGTTATCACGGAAGGATCAAGGCGTTAGTTGAGGCGGCCCGGGAGACCGGGTTGAAGATCTAAACGGCACCCAGGCAAGCGATGGCACATCGAACGGTGTGACTTCGCGAATGATTGAGGCGGTAATGGCAGAAGATTTTTCAAACCAGGATCAAGGGCAAAGCGCACAGTCGCAATCCTTGCCGGATCAACGCTCCGGCCATGGTGGTTATCGTGGCGGCGGTTCAGAAGGTGGTAACGAGCGTGGAAGACGGGGTTCTCGAGGCCGGGAAGAGCAGGCACGTCGGCCTGAACCCGGTGAAGTCGAGGATGTAGTGGTACGGATATACCGTTGCGCTACCGTGGTACGCGGTGGTCGACGGTTCAGCTTCGCTGCTCTCGTGGTGGCCGGAGACCGCTTGGGTAAGGTCGGCGTCGGATATGGCAAGGCCAATGAAGTTCCGACGGCTGTCGAAAAGGCTACCAAGGCGGCACGGCGTAATATGGTAAAAATCCGGATGAGTGGAACCACGATCCCACATCAGGTATCCGCCAAGTATCGGGCCAGCCAGGTGGTTCTAGTTCCGGCAGGCGAGGGTACCGGGGTTATTGCCGGTGCCAGTGTGCGAGCGGTAATGGAACTGGCCGGGGTTAAGGATGTTTTGACCAAGGCATACGGATCGACCAGTCCGAAAAATTTGGTTAAGGCCGCCTTTGAAGGGTTGCGTTGCTTACGCACCAAGGAAGAAGTGGAAAAACTACGTGGCGTAACAATCGCCGTCTGAGTATAGAGCGGGAGTAACGGGCGATGATGATTTCGGACGTGCTAACCAAGGCCGGGCGCAACAAAAAGCGCAAGCGCATTGGACGTGGTATAGGCAGTGGAAGCGGGAAAACCAGCGGACGCGGGCATAAAGGTCTCGGTGCGCGGGCTGGCGGTACGGTTCGTCGGCTTACCGAAGGCGGGCAGATGCCCATGTTCCGACGCCTGCCCAAACGCGGTTTTAGCAACGCGCGTTTCCGAACCCAGTATCAAGTGGTAAATGTTGCCGATTTGCAAGAACACTATGATGATGGCAGCAAGATTACGCCGGTCGAACTGGAAAAACAGGGGTTGATTCGCGATTCCGCCGGGCCGGTTAAGATCTTAGGAAATGGCGAAATTACCAAGAAATTTAATGTCGAGGCCACATGTTTCAGTACGACGGCTGCGACCAAGATCACAAAAGTTGGCGGTAACATTCGTTCCGCCGGACAGGTTTAACGGGAAAGGCTGCTAAGGACCAGGCTTATGTTGCTCAGCACGATAGCCAATATATTTCGGATCCCGGAACTGCGGAAGAAGATCGCCTTTACGTTCTTTCTTCTGGTGGTATACCGGCTGGGATTCAGCGTGCCTTTGCCGGGCATTAATCAGCAGTTGATGCAGGAAAGTATACAAAAGACCGCCGGAGACACCGGAGGATTTGGTCAGTTAGCCTCGGCTTTTGCTCTCTTTACCGGTGGCGATTTACAGCAGAGTACGATTTTCGGATTGGGCATCATGCCCTATATCTCTGCCAGCATTATTTTCCAGTTGTTGGCCACAGTGGTCCCGGCCCTTGAAAAACTACAACGAGAAGGTGAGACCGGACGCAAGAAAATCAATGAATACACCCGTTATGCGACGGTGGCCATGTGCTTGATCCAGTCGGTTTTCTGGATGAATTACATGATCGGTCAGAATTATGTGTATGCCGAGTACGCCAGGCCCTTCAGTGCTTTCTGGCTCATGGGGGTGGCAGGTCTGACCACCGGCACGATCTTTTTGATGTGGCTGGGCGAGCAGATTGATGAATATGGGATCGGCAATGGGATTAGTCTGATCATCATGGCTGGCATCGTGGCCCGTATGCCCAACGCCGTAATAGAGGTTGTCAGTAACGCAAATTTCAACATGGCCGCCGCACAGACTTCCGGGGCGATGACCCCGCCGAAAATTCTTATGCTGATAGTCTCTTTCCTGGCGGTGGTGGCTGGGGCAATTTTGATTACGCAGGCTCAGCGGCGAATTCCCATTCAGCAGGCCAAGCATACCCGTGGGCGGCGAGTATTGGGCGGACAGCGGCAGTTCCTTCCCCTGCGGGTGAATCACGGCGGAGTGATGCCGATCATCTTTGCCAGCTCGCTGATGATATTCCCGAGTATTATATTAAATTATTTGTCTATGGCCCCCGTAGGAGGCAATTTCTTCCGGACGTTGGCTCGCTATCTTAGTTATGGGGGATTTGTTTATATTTTGTGCTACATTGGTATGGTATTCTTCTTTGCCTATTTCTGGACGGCGGTGCAGTTCCGGCCGAAGGAGATGGCGAATAATCTGCGGGATTATGGCAGTTTCATTCCGGGCCTGCGTCCAGGAAAAAGAACGGCTGATTATCTTGAAAAGGTTATGACAAGGATTACCTATGTGGGTGCGGCTTTCCTAGCCATGATCGCCATTATTCCCACATTGGCGGCTTTCTGGATGGATGTTTCGTTCCAGGTTTCCTCGTTTCTCGGTGGTACCGGCCTGCTGATTGTGGTCAGCGTTGCTTTGGACGTAGTCCAACGTATCGAGGCGAACCTGGTTATGCGTAATTACAGAGGCTTTTTGAGCGGTAACGAATAAGCCGCCCGCGAAGAAGGTATAGATGATTCTGGTACTTTTTGGACCTCCCGGTGCAGGTAAAGGCACGCAGGCGGAACGGCTGAGAGACACCTTCCGTCTGGAGCATCTGTCCAGCGGGGACATGTTGCGAGCCGAACGCGCCAGCGGGTCGGAATTGGGCCAGCGAGTCAGCGGGTTTATGGATGCTGGACAGTTAGTTCCGGACGAAATCATAATTGAGGTGGTACTGGCCAGGGTAATCAAGCCCGGCAGTGGGATGGGCTACCTGCTTGACGGGTTCCCCCGCACACTCCCTCAGGCTCAGCGACTTGACGAGGCCTTGGCCGCGGCCGGCAGTCGAGTGGACTTGGTGCTGTCCCTAGCGGTACCCGATGGGTTGATCGTCGATAGAATCACCGGACGATTGAGCTGTCCCCGCTGCGGAACGGTTTACCATCTGAAGAATAAGCCGCCACTACAGGCGGGCGTGTGCGATCACGATGGCGAAACGCTGATACAGAGGAAGGACGATACCGCGGAAGTAGTTCAGCAACGATTGACTGCGTATCACGCACAGACCTCGCCTCTGGAAGAGTACTATCGCAATCACGATGTACTGGGAGGTGTAGATGGAACTGCGGATATTGATGCGGTGACCCGCGAACTGAGCGAACTGGTCCGCTCCAAGGTGGTATCAAGTACCTGATGACAAGAATGTCGGCCAGAGCAGGGACCGCCGCACTGAAAACCAACGAGGATATACAGCGTATTCGTTTGGCAGGTCGTGTGGTTTTTAAGGTACTCAGCCTTTGTCGCGAGATGGTTAGACCAGGAGTGACTACGGCGGAACTTAACGCCGAGGCAGAGCGATTAATCGAGGCGTCCGGAGCTGAAGCCCTGTTTCGAGGCGTTGAGGCTCGGCAGGCTAAGTTTCCGTTTCCCGCGGCGCTGTGTACGAGTGTGAATGACCAGGTAGTTCATGGTATACCTTCCAGCAGGACGCTCGCGGAAGGGGACGTAGTCAGTATTGATTGCGGAGTTCGCCTGGACGGCTGGTGTGGTGATAGTGCGATAACAATCGCAGTAGGAAGGATAGCCCAGGACGTTGAGCGTCTTCTGACGGTAACCCGGGAAATGTTGGAGCTCGCGATTCAAGCGATCCGACCCAAGATGTGGTGGAGTGAGATTGCCGGAAGGATGCAGGCTCACGCGGAAACAGCCGGGTTCTCGGTGGTCAGAGAGTTCGTGGGACATGGGATCGGCCGGGAGATGCACGAGGAGCCGAAGATCCCAAACTACGTAGACCCTCGAGAGAAGCGAATGGATTTCCTTCTGAGCGAAGGTATGACCTTGGCAATCGAGCCGATGGTGAACATGGGAACGGCCAATGTCATGTATGAGGATCGCAGCGGATGGCCAGTGGTAACTGCAGATGGCCGTTACGCGGCGCATTTTGAACATACGGTAGCGGTAACCGCCCGAGGAGCCGATGTGCTGACCGATGGGCGGTGAGCCGATTTTTCGATTCGGTGAGGTGGTCTAATGAAGGTACGAACGAGTGTCAGGCGGATTTGCGAGTATTGTAAGATCATCCGTCGCCGCGGCGTAGTGCGAGTTATCTGCACTAATCCGCGACACAAACAGCGCCAAGGGCGGTAATGGGACGAGAGTTTCGTCGGTGTCTCGTGTGGGCCCGGCGGTGGTGAAATGATAAGGGTCTGGAAAAAGGAGTGGCGACGTGCCGCGTATCGCAGGCATTGATATTCCGAACGACAAGCGGATCGAGATCGCCTTACGCTATATCTATGGGGTCGGCCCGCATCTGGCGGGGGAGATCCTTAAGGAAGCGGGGATCGATCCGGCCGTCAAGGCCAAGGATCTGACGGAGGACGAGGTTGCCCGGATCGCCGGTGTGATCGATCGTACCTATATGGTAGAGGGGCAGCTACGCCGCCAGGTTCAGCAGAATATTGCTCGCTTGAGGGATATCGGCTGCTACCGTGGCCTGCGACATCGTCGCGGATTGCCGGTAAGAGGACAGCGTACCCGCAGCAATGCCCGGACTCGTAAGGGCCCGCGGAAAACCGTGGCCGGTAAGAAAGGCGTGAAGGAGATGCATCGTGGCTAAAGGTAAGAAAAAAGCGCGGCGCAGCGTGGCCCGGGGCATCGTCCACATTAAGGCCACGTTCAACAATACCATGATTACTATCACCGATACCGCGGGTGAAACCCTGTGCTGGGCTTCGGCGGGTACGGTTGGCTTTAAGGGTACGCGTAAGAGCACCCCATTCGCGGCTCAGCAGGCAGCCCGAACGGTTGCTCAAGCTGCCCGAAAATTCGGGGTAACCGAGGTGGAAGTCCGGGTTAAAGGTCCTGGTTCGGGACGAGAGTCGGCCATCACCGCCTTGCAGGCCGCTGGCATGCGCGTCCAATCCATCGAGGACATGACTCCCTTGCCGCACAACGGTTGCCGACCGCCCAAGAAGCGGCGTGTCTGATACGTCATAGAAGGCCAGCGTTAACTGGCGTGGAGATTGGCAGGACGAATTGAGCGGGTTAAACGTAAGGAACAGTAGCTAGATGTCACGATACATCGGTCCAGTATGTAGATTGTGCAGACGCGAAGGTATCAAGCTGATGCTTAAGGGGCCGCGGTGCGATTCGGCCAAATGCCCAATGGAGAAGCAATGGCGATCGAACCCTCCCGGTATGCATGCTTGGCGAAGAGGCAAGGGTAGCGGTTACAGTCTTCGGCTTCGCGAGAAGCAGAAGGTGAAACGTTATTACGGACTCTTCGAAACTCAATTTATTCGCTATTTCCGGCTGGCCGAGCGGTCTAAGGAAAATACCGGAACCGCTTTGTTGCAGATTCTGGAGCGACGGCTGGACAACGTGGTGTGCAAGTCGGGCTTGGCTCCCTCACGCAAGAGTGGGCGGGTAATGATCAAGGATGGCCATGTGTATGTTAATGGCCGATGCGTGGATCGCCCGGGACATTTACTCAGGCAGGGCGATGTCGTAGGCGTCAAGCCGTCTGATCGTAGCAAAAAACTGGCCAAGACCAACTTGGAATTGACCGAGGGCCGCTCCCCGCAGCCTTGGCTGCAAGTGGATGCGGAGAAGATGCAGGTAACCGTCATTGCCATGCCGGCTCGTGACGACGTGCAGATACCGGTCGAGGAACAGTTGATCGTTGAAATGTGCAGCCGATAAACGGCGCGGATGAAATAGCGAAATTCCGGGGATAACCGGCTGCCGGCCACGAGGCGGCTGGATAATCAGGAACCGGCGGATTGCCGCGTGGTCTTTTCGCCATCCGCCGCCGGTCAGCGAATCTGGAGGAATCCCAATGCGAATCAGGTGGCGCGGCCTCGAATTGCCGACTCAGGTTGTTCGCGATGAAGCAATCAGCACGGACACCTACGCCCGATTGCTGGTTGAACCATTCGAGCGTGGTTTTGGAACCACGGTCGGAAACAGTCTGCGACGAATTCTGTTGTCCAGTCTTGAAGGGGCGGCGGTCACTAAGGTACGGATCGGCGGGGTTAGTCATGAGTTCATGAGCCTGCCGGGTGTACTTGAGGATGTGACCGATATTATTCTGAACATAAAACGCCTTGTCTTGCGCATTGACGGCGAAGGCACGAAAACCATGCGTTTGGTGCGTCGCGGGCCTGGCGAGGTATTTGCCCGCGATATCGAGGCGGACCCGTCGATAACCATCGTCAACCAAGGACAGTTGATCGCCACGTTGACCGAGGAAGTCGATTTCTCGATTGATTTCTGGGTTGAGCCCGGCCGTGGTTACCGTACCTCGGAAGAAAATCAGGTTGATATCGAGGAGCTGGGCATCATCGCCATCGATTCAATTTTTTCCCCGGTCACCCGGGTACGTTACAAAACAGAGGAAACTCGTGTCGGCCAGCGTACCAACTACGACCGCCTGATTATGGAGGTTTGGACGAACGGTACCGTGCGCCCAGAGGATGCTCTGGTCGAGGCCGCCAAGGTTTTACGTAAGCACCTCAATCCTTTCGTGCAGTACCATGAGCTTGGCGAGCAGATGGTCAGCAGTGAGGTCAAGCCGGCCGAGCCGGAAGGAATGCTGGACAAAGCCTTGCAGGACCGCCTGTCCATGACCATTGCCCAGTTGGATCTGTCCGTTCGGGCCAGCAATTGCCTGGAATCAGCTAAGGTAGCGACTGTTGGTGAACTGGTCCGTATGACCGAGCCGGACTTGCTCAAGGTACGTAGCTTTGGGCGGACTTCCCTGAGGGAAGTCAAACGGAAATTGGCGGATCTTGGTCTTGGTTTGGGGATGGCTTTGCCCGGCGAACCCGCCCGTGTAGGACAGACTTTGGAGACTGGAATAGGTTTTTCGGGTAGCGAGTCCGGTGGGGTTGGTGCTGCTCCCGTAGCAGGTGACGGTCCGATACCAGCTGACATTAATTTGTAATAATCAGACCGCCGATTGGCGGATATCATGATGAGGAGTTTGTTATGCGGCATCTTGTTGCCCGACGAAAACTGAATCGCACAAGTGAACACCGGGAGGCGCTTCGTCGCAACATGGCCCAGAGTCTATTCGAGCATGGGCAGATCACTACAACATTGCCCAAGGCGAAAGATCTTCGGCCCTTTGCAGAACGGCTGATTACATTAGCCCGTAAAGCCCACCAGGGTAGCTTGGCGGCGCGGCAAAGGCTGACCGCTTTGCTGGGCGATAGGGCCGTGATTCCCAAGGAATACCAGGAACAGTACGATGATATGTCTGATGCCGCACGCGCTCGGGTTTTACGATCGCGTAGTGGGCGACGGCATCGCCTAGGCCAGGCCAAAGGTGGTATGAAGTTTACCGCAACCTCCATAGTGCATCATTTGATTACGAATGTTGCTCCAAATTATATGGACCGCGCTGGCGGGTACACGCGGGTGATCACCTTGGGTAAGGCTCAAAAGGGAGACAGCACGCCCAAAGCCATTATTCAGTTGGTCGGGCGGGAGGAATCACCGGGGACTGTGACCCGCCCGGAAAAGACCGCTCGTCGCCGGCGTACCGAGCGACGTTATGCTATGGCCGCCAAGGCGATCAAGAGACGCCCCATCGCAGAAAGCAGCGGACCAGTGGATAAGCCTGCTGCGCCGGAGAATACCGGATCGGATGAGCAAGCTCCCCAGGAATAGAGTCGATGGCCGAGGCCGGCCTATGGTATAGCAGGCGTACTTCCCACGTTTCCGTCCATGACGGAAGTTGACAAGATAAGCGACGGCCGACTTTCGGGTCGGCCGTTTTGCCTTTAACGGGGAGGTGGTAAGTTATGAATGACCCCGCTTGTGTGTTCTGTAAAATTGTCGACGGCCAGATACCCGCGATGCGGGTGTACGAGGATGGCGTCTGTCTGGCTTTTCTCGATATTGGCCCACTGGCCGAGGGGCATACGCTGGTCATCCCTAAGGGGCATTTTGTGCGTTTGGAGGAGATGCCTGACGAATTACTTGCTCGCATCGCCCCGGTATTTCCCCGGCTGGCCCGTGCGGTCCTGAGAGTCACAGGTGCTGATGCCTATAATATCCTGCAAAATAACGGGCGGCCCGCGGGGCAGGAAGTGATGCATGTGCACTTCCATATCATTCCACGACAACCAGCGGACGGGCTGGGGTATCGTTGGAACGCTTCTAAATATGAAGGGGACCGTGGCCGGCAGTTTAGCGAGCAATTGATTGCCGCGTTGAAAACGTAGCAAGCCTTGACCGGCTCGTCTGTCTTTGTCAGTATAATACTGTTAGTGATACTCCGCTGCGGTTCCGGGTGGGCCGGCTGGGATAAAATTACCGGGGGAAGGGTGACGTAATCTCCATGTTGGAAGCAATTTTCAGCGAAGAGCTATTCCTCTACGGTTATCTGCTGGTGTACCTTCTGGTACTCGGCTTGGTTTGCTTCTATGGCCTGCATCGGTACCAGTTGGTCCATTTGTACTACAAATACCGCCGCAATACTCCGCGAATCCGGGCTTGCTTCCTTCATCGCCCACGAATCACCGTGCAACTGCCCATGTTCAATGAAAGTGCCGTGGCGCGTCGCCTGATCGATGCCACCTGCCGGATAGAGTATCCTCGAGATCTCCTGCAGATTCAGGTGCTCGACGATTCGACCGACGAGACGGTGAACATCGTGGCTCAAGCCGTGAGTTATTGGCGGGAGCAGGGATTCGACATCCAACACCGGCACCGCAAGGATCGCCGTGGATACAAGGCTGGGGCTTTGGCCGAGGGGTTGAAGACCGCGACCGGCGAGTTTGTCATGATCTTTGACGCTGATTTTATTCCGCCGACCGATATCCTTAGCCGCACCATCGATTATTTTACCGATCATCGAGTGGGCATGGTTCAAGCCCGCTGGGAGCACTTGAATCGCGACCAATCTCTCCTAACCCGGACCCAGGCTGTCCTGCTGGACGGCCATTTTGTGATCGAACATGCGGCACGCAACCGATCCGGGCGATTCATGAGTTTTAACGGTACGGCCGGTATGTGGCGGCGGGCCTGCATTGACGATGCCGGTGGATGGCAGCACGACACCCTGACCGAGGATCTAGATTTATCCTATCGGGCACAGATAAAAGGTTGGAAATTTGTATATCTGCCAGATCTGACCTCGCCGGCCGAACTGCCCCCGGACATGGAGTGCTTCAAGCAGCAGCAATACCGCTGGGCCAAGGGTGGGGCCCAGACCTGTCGCAAGCTGCTGCCTACGATTCTGTGTTCGCGTCTGCCCAAACGCATCAAACTCGAGGCGTTTTTCCACCTGACCAGTTGCACCGTATACCTTTACATGGTTTTGCTGACCTTGATGCTTTATCCGGTGGTCTATCTCAAGGTCCATGTCTTCGCCGAAGGGTGGCTCCGATATGTGTTCGATTTCTCCGTGCTGCTGATGGCCACTTTTTCGGCCAGCATGTTTTATATCGCCAGTCAGCGAGAGTTGTTTCGCAGTTGGGCCGACAGCCTCAAGTACATACCATTTCTCATGGCGCTGGGGTTGGGTATTTCGCTAAATAACGCTCGGGCGGTCTTGGCCGGCTTTTTCGGGGAGCCCGGCGAGTTTGTGCGTACAGAGAAATTCGGCGTCGGTTGTTCCGGCTCACGATGGAAGGACAAGGCGGCGGCACTGCGACGAGCAGATCGCAAGATCAAGCTCCAGCCGTTCTTCGAACTTGCGATAGGCTTATATTTGCTGACCTGCCTGTTTCTCTGTTGCGGAACTTTGCGGGTTTCTATCGGTGTACCGTTCCTCTGCCTGTTTATGGTCGGCTACCTTTATGTGTCGCTGACCACCTGGTTCGGCCATCGACTGGGAGGTCTGGCTGAAGATTTGCAGGGTGCGGATCTGGTTTCGGTTCCCCGTATTGAATCGGCCGTTATGGCCGCGCCGATCAGACCGGATCATGGGCCGTCGGTCCCGGTCGCGCCTGCCCCAGTAATTCCGCCCGGTAGCGAGTTTTCCAAGGATCAATCCGTGAATCAGAAATAGAGATCGCGTTGGTCGGTTGATTCGATTTTCCGCAATACGTCCCGCAGGCGTTCTTTTTGCGTGCCGTTATCCATTTTATCGAGTTCAGCCTCGATCAGTCTTCGGCCTGCCGCCTTGGTTTGCGGAGAGGCGTAGTCGGTCAGGTATTCCATGAGCGTGCTCAGGGCGTTTGGCGTGCAATAGCGCTTGATGAAGCCGGGGATCGCGAATTCCATGAAATGTTCCCCGGTCCGGCCCAGCCGATAGCAGGCCGTACAGAAGCTGGGGATATAGCCGTCCACCAGCAATTCGCGCATGACCTCATCGAGCGAGCGGATATCGCCCAGTTGAAACTGTTCGCGTTCCATGCACTGCGCGTCGCCGGCCTCGGTGTATCCGCCGATCTCGATGCGGCTGCCGGCGTCGATCTGGGAGACCCCGAATTCCATCACCGCGCGGCGCAAGGCGGGCTTTTCCCGGGCGGTCAGGATAAGCCCGGTGTAAGGGACGGCCAGCCGCAGGACGGCGATCAGCCGCTTGAAGTCGTGATCGTTTACGAAAAACCGTTGATCGAGTTGCACGCCCGCGGCCGGCTGCAAGCGTGGAAAACTGATCGTGTGCGGCCCGACCCCATGTCGTTTCTGGAGATACGTCGCGTGCGCTACCAGGCCCAGCACCTCGAAGCGCCAGTCGTACAGGCCGAACAACGCCCCGATCCCCACGTCGTCGATGCCCGCCTCCATGGCCCGGCTCAAGGCATCCAAGCGGTAACCGTAATTGCCCTTGCGTGTGTTGGACGGATGGACCCGGGCATAGGTGGCGTGGTGATACGTCTCCTGAAACACCTGGTACGTGCCGATTCCGGCCTCTTTGACGGTCTTGTACCCGACGTGATCGAGCGGGGCGGCGTTTATATTCACTCGTCGAATCTGCCCATGCCCTGCATGCACGTCGTAAACCGTGCGCACGCAATCGGCAATAAACGTGGCGTCGTAACGCGGGTGCTCTCCGAATACCAGAATCAGTCGCTTATGCCCCTGGTTTTCCAGGGCCTCCACCTGCCGCCGCAACTCCTGCTCCGCCAGCGTCCGCCGAACCGCGTCCGGGTTTGAGCGTTTGAAGGCGCAGTACAGGCAGTCGTTCACGCATTCGTTGCCGATATATAGCGGGGCGAAAAGAACGATGCGGTTGCCGTACACGTTGCGCTTGAGCCGCCGGGCGGCCTCGAAAATCTCCTCGACAAGGTCCGGTTCCTCGGCGTTGAGCAGGACCGCGGTTTCCTCGACGTTCAAGGCTTGCTTGGCCAGACTTTTTTCAATGATGGCGCGCACGCGGGCCTCGTCCGGCCGCGATCGAAGCAGACCGTTCAACCGGTCGTCGTCGATAAAGTCGGTGGCGTGTTCGCTTAAGGTCATCTGGGCCATGGCACGCATGGCAACTCCTCACAAGATCCTACTTATATTCATAGGCGGCTGGTCTACAAAAAACCACGCGGTAAAATACCCCAGGAAGTCATTCTCCCGCCTCTTGCCGGTGGGTAATCCGGTCAGCCCGTGGGGCCTCATCCGCTTCCCCGCATCGCGGCGTCCAAGGTTCAGGCCTCGACCGCGCGTTCGGCGGCCGCCGCCGGCTCGCCGCCCAGGTTGCGTTTCAAACGAACCGTAAAGGTGCTGCCCTCGCCCGGTTCGCTCCACACCGTCGCGTCACCGCCGTAGAGCAGGGCCAGCTTTTTAACGATCGAAAGACCCAGTCCGCTGCCCATGATCCGCCTGGTTTGGTCATTCTTGATCCGTACGAAATCCCGGAACAGCCGGGCGGTTTCCTCGGCGGTCATGCCGATCCCCGTATCCGTCACGGCCAATACCGCTTCCTCGCCGTCGGCGGATAGCTTGACCTCGACCCGGCCGCCCTCCTTGTTGTATTTCACCGCATTGCTCAGCAGATTGTTCGCGATGATTTCGATTTCTCCCTGGTCGGCCATCATGGGTATCGGCCCGTCCGTACGCACTTCGATCCGTACGTTGCGTTCCGTCGCCAGCGGGGTCAGGGTTTCGATGGATCGGTGGACCATCTCGACCACGTCCAATTCCGCCAGCTCGCGTTTCTTGGCCCCGGACTCGATACGGGTCAGGTCGAGCAGGTCGTGGATCATCTTACGCATCCCCTCGGTCCGTATCAGACAGCGCCCGATCATCTGGGCGCAGGCCTCGTCGTTGGCCCGCACCTGCGGATTCGTCAAAGCTTGCAGAAAGCCTTCGATCGCCCCCAGCGGCGCTTTCAACTCGTGGGCCAGCACGCTGATGAACTGGAACCGGACCTGTCGCTTTTCCTGGGCCAGCTTGCGGGCCTGCCGCTGCATCAACAGGTGCGCGGCCGCCTTGCGGACCGTGTCCTTAAGTTCGGCCGGAGTGAAAGGCTTGGCGATGAAATCAAATGCGCCGCGTTTGGTCGCCACCACCGCTGTTTCCAGTGAGGCGTAGGCGGTCACCATCACGGTCAGCATTTCGTGTTCCTGTTTGGATAGTTGATCAAGGACATCCAAGCCGGTCATGCCGCCCATTTTGTAGTCCAGCATCAGGATATCCGGAGGTTGGACCGCGATTTTTTCGAGGGCCTGTTCGCCACTCTCGGCTTGCTCGACAGCGAAGCATACTTCCCCTTCAACGTCGGGTAACGCCACGGTGAAGCGGGCCAGAGCCCGATCCACCGCCCGGCGCATCTCTGCCTCATCGTCGGTGACCAACACCCGTAATGTATCCATGACCACTATTCCTTAAGCAGCTTGCCGATTTCCCGCCTAAGCTGCTCAAAACGCACCGGCTTGTCCAGTAAGGCGTCTGCCTTGATCCACGAACGCTCTTCCTTGGTCGAGGCGTCGAAATCCAGGCCGGTTTCGCCCGCCACTCCGGTCACCAGAATAACCGGAATGCTTGCGTCGCGAGCCTTGATGTCGTGGCACAAGGTGAAACCGTCGTCCATGTGCTCCATCATTAGGTCTACGACCGCCAGGTCCGGGCGGCGTTGGTCTAGAATCTCCTTCGCTTGTCCAACGCTCTCGGCGGTCCAGACCTCGAATCCCGCGGCCAACAACTGGATCTCCAGTTGGGCCAGATAATCAGCATCATCATCCACTGCCAGTACTGTTTTGGCCATTGTCGTGTCCTTTATATATATTAACCCGCCGATGCGGGCGCCTCCTGACGGCCGCGACGCGGTAGGAGTACCCTGAATGTCGTTCCCGTCGGGCCTTTGGCGGCATCCGCATTCGATTCCACCTCAATATTCCCATGATGCATTTTCACGATTCCGTACGTTACCGCCAGTCCCAGCCCGGTTCCCTTGCCCACCTCCTTGGTGGTGAAAAACGGATCAAAGATCTTCTTCCGATTCTCTTCCGGAATGCCCACTCCGGTATCGGATACCGCGATACACACTCGCTCGCCGTCCTCGCTGGTCCGTACGGTCAGGGTTCCACCATTGGGCATAGCCGCCTGCGCGTTACTGATAAGATTGTTTAAAATCTGCACCAACTGGTCTCGGTCAACGTCCGCGTTCATGTCTCCCGGCTCATGTTCAACCTGTAACGTGACTTTGGCTGGAAGGGATACGACCTTGAGGGCTTTGTCCACCAAGTCGCGCACATCCGTCATTTCCAGGCTGACCTTATTCTGCCGGGCGAAATGCAGCAGGCCGGATACGATCTTCTTGCACCGGTCGGCGTTTTCCACGATCGTCTGCAAATCCTTGCGGTACGGATTGTCCGGGGGGAGCTCGTCCAGCAGAATGTGGGCGAACATAAGCACGACACCCAGCGGATTGTTCACCTCGTGGGCGATGCCCGCGGCCATCTGTCCCATGCTCGCTAGTTTCTCGGAATTATTCAACGCCTCTTGGGTGCTGGCCAGCTCCTGTACTGTCTGGCGAAGCTGCTCGATCGTGTAAGGCAGGCACATCTCGCTTTCGGCCAGGCCCTTATAAATAGCGATGGCATGTTCCCGGCAGTTTTCGTAGCCACAGGCCCCGCAATTCAGCTCATCCTCGGGTTTGAGCTTGCCCATTTCCGCGAGTATCAGCCGAACCGCGTCATCCGACGGTGCGGCGACCCGCCGGTCGTTTGCCTCGTATGATCGGCTCAGGTCCAGATCCGCGAAACGGGTCATCTGTCCTTCCCATTCGCGATGATCCATCGCCCCCATGCGTCGGCGGACGAATTGGCTGATCCGGCTGCGACGATGGAATTGGGGAGTGCGGCAGGTCATGCCTGCACCCATGATGCAGCCGTTGCAACACAAAACTTCCAGTAGCCGAGCATCCAGATCGCCCGTCTCGAATTCGCGAATGGCCTCCGCGAAATCGCTGCGCCCGTCGGCTGCCACGACGATCCCCGCTGCAAGATCCTCGCTGATCTGGGCGGCCTGTAACATGCCGCGGCTGATCGGAAACAAGGATCCGGCCCCGGCACGTGGTGGATCAAATTCATCGCTACTGGCGGACTCCGGTGTAATATTCTGCGCCGCGAAAAAATGGCGCAATTCCGAAAAGGTTAGTGCTCCGTCAACGTCGCCCGCAATTTTTCGGGTTACCGCCTCGCCTTTCTTGGCGATACACGGGCCGATAAACACAACCTTCAGCCCTTTGCCGTGCATACGGCGTAAGACCCGGGCCGTGGCCACCATGGGCGAGACGATCGGGGCCAATGAATTGACCAGTTCGGGATGATAGCGCTCTACGTAACCCACGATAGCCGGACAACTGGTGGCCAAATATCGCTTATTTCCATTTTCATCGAGCAGCTTGCGGTATCGGTCGGCCACCAAATCCGCACCGAAACCGACCTCGGTGACATAATCGAAACCCAGGGCTCGGATCATGCCGACCAGTTTGGTGTAGGGGATTTCCTCAAACTCGGCAGGAAAACTCGGTGCTACGCAGGCGGCTACCTTATGCTCGCTCGCCAGCAAAGCTTTGACTTCCTCAATGCCGTTTAAGATTTGCTTGGCGTGCTGGCTGCAGACTCGCACGCAGTTTCCGCATCCTATGCAACGTTCCGTCAGTACTTCCGCCTGACCATCGGAAATACGGATGGCCTTGGCCGGGCACTCCCGCACGCAGGTATAGCATACCCGGCAGCGCTCCTTGATCGTCGTGACCAACGGAATATCCGCGGGATGTCGCATATCAGTACCTTGTTTTTGCCGCGGAGGGCAAGGAAGACACGGAGCGAATAATCTTAAGCATTCTCATGGTTCTTTCTGGTTTTCACAAAACCATGATTTCCTTTTGTTAGTCTTCGCGCTCTCCGTGGTTAATCCGGCTAACCCACTACTTCCCTTTTTGCGTAATGCGTATGCAACAGATGGTGGCTCTTCTCGCCCAGCGGTTCTCCCAGATACTCTTCGTAGACCCGTTTGATGTCCGGGTTGGAGTGGGATGTACGCAAGGTTCCACTGCGGTCAATGTTATACAGGGCTTGCATTCGCGCCCGCACCGCTGCGGCGTCGGCCCCTATCGGTTGGCCACCTCCGGCCACGCAGCCGCCTGAGCAGGTCATTATCTCGATAAAATGCAGATCCTGTCGGCCGGCCCGTACCTCTTCCAGTAGTTCAGCGGCGTTGCCCAGCCCGCTGGCCACCGCGATGCCGATCTCCAGGCCGTCGATTTTCAGTTTCGCTTTCTTCACGCCTTTCATGCCGCGAATAGGCTGAACCTTTAATTCGGCCAGTTCGCGTCCGGTCAATAGGTAATGCGCGGTTCGGACCGCCGCTTCCATGACTCCGCCCGTTGCGCCGAATAGCTTGCCGGCCGTGCTCCGCTGCCCGAACGGGTTGTCCGCTTCCGACGGCGTGAGCGATTGAAGATCGATGCCCTCCAGGCGGATCATGCGGGCCAGTTCGCGGGTGGTCAAAACAGCGTCCACGTCTGCGATTCCATGCCGGCCCATCTCCGGTCGGCCGGCCTCGAACTTCTTGGCCGTGCAGGGCATGATCGACACGCTGAAAATCCGGGACGGATCGATCCCTTCCCGTTCCGCGAAGAGCGACTTGATCAGCGCACCGAGCATTTGTTGCGGGCTCTTGCAGGTGGACAGGTTCTCTATCATGTCCGGATAAAACTGTTCGACGAACTTGATCCAGCCCGGCGAGCAACTGGTCATCATCGGTAACTTGCCGCCGTTCTTGATACGATCCACCAGCTCGGAAGCTTCCTCCATGATGGTCAGGTCCGCGGAAAACGACGTGTCGAATACCCGGTCGAAGCCCAGCCGGCGGAGAGCGGCCACCATCACGCCGTTGATGTCCGTTCCCGGACGCAGGCCGAACTCCTCGGCCAGACTCACGGAGACCGCCGGAGCGTGTTGCACCACCACAACACGTTCCGGGTCAAGGATGGCCTCGAACACTTCCTTCAATGCGCTTTTCTCGCGTAACGCGCCCGTCGGGCAGATCATCACGCACTGGCCGCAATTGATGCAGCTCGATACGTTCAAACCCTGCTCGAAGGCGGTCCCGACCCGCGAATGGCTGCCCCGTCCGACAAAATCGATCGAGGCGACGTTCTGGATTTCTGCGCAGACTCGCACGCACTTGCCACACAGAATGCACTTGGCCGGATCGCGCACGATGGACGGGCTGGATAGGTCCAGGTGATATTCTTCGCGCTGGCCTGTGTAACGCCGCTCACGCACGCCCAGTTCGCCGGCCAGGTTTTGCAGCTCGCACTGGTTATTCCGCACGCAGTAAAGGCAGTCGTCCGGATGGTTGGCCAGCAGCAATTCCACGATGGTTTTCCGAGCCCGTACCGCCCGCGGTGAATGGGTCTGTACCTTCATGCCTTCGGTCACCGGCAACGCGCAACTCGGTTGCAGCCCCGGCCGGCCCTCCACCTCCACCACGCACATCCGACAGGCCCCGCTCGGCGGCAGCCCATCGATATTGCACATGGTAGGCACCTTGATTCCTGCCCGTCGCAACGTGCTGAGCAGCATTTCGCCCGGTTTGGCCTCGACAGTTCGGTTATTTACTTCAATGGTAACCACGATCAACCTCTTGATATTCTCGGCCGCGCCCGGAAGGCCGGGCTAGCGCGCCGTCTTAATCCACTATAACCGCTTTCGGGCGGCACACCTCCAGGCACGTTCCGCAACCAATGCACTTATCGGTAATGATGTAATGCGGGCTCTTGGGAGCGCCCATGATCGCCTGTGTCGGACATTTCTTCGCGCAGAGCGTGCAGCCTTTGCACAGGTCCGGATCGATCCGGAAGTGCAGCAGCTCTCGACAGGCTCCAGCCGGGCACCGCCGATGGAAAATGTGCTCCTCGTATTCGTTACGGAACCACCGCAATGTACTTAGAACGGGGTTCGGCGCCGTCTGTCCCAGGCCACACAAGCTCGTGTCCTTGATTACTTCAGCCAGCCGGGTCAGGTACATCACGCCCTTGAACCGTTCGAGTGCGCCCGTGCCCGTTTCGCTCCGCCGGGCTTGGGTGATCCGTTCCAGAATCTCCAGCATACGTCGCGTGCCCTCCCGGCAGGGAATACACTTGCCGCAGCTTTCCCGCTGGATGAAATCCATGAAAAACTTGGCCAGGTCCACCATGCAGGTGTCTTCGTCCATGACCACCAGTCCGCCGGAGCCCATCATCGCGCCCACGGTCTTGAGTGATTCATAATCGATCTGGATGTCCAGATGATGTTCGGGAATGCATCCGCCCTACGGCCCGCCGATCTGTACTGCTTTATAGACCTTGCCGTTGGGGATCCCGCCGCCGGCATCGAACACGATGCTGCGAATGCTGGTGCCCATGGCCACCTCGACCAAGCCGGTCCGGGCGACCTTGCCTGACAGGGCGAACACTTTCGTTCCCTTGCTGGTTGGTGTACCCACCGCACTGAACCATTCGGCCCCGTGATCCACTAAGGTCGGCAGGTTAGCCAGGGTCTCGACGTTGTTGATAATCGTCGGCTTGCCGAACAATCCTTGCACCGCCGGGAAAGGCGGCCGCGGCCGGGGCATGCCCCGCTTGCCCTCGATGCTGTGCATCAGGGCCGTCTCCTCGCCGCACACGAACGCGCCCGCCCCCATCTTGATTATGATATCCAGGTCAAAATCGCTGCCCAGAATCCGATGGCCCAGTAACCCGGCATTCCTGGCCTGTTCGATCGCTACTTTCAGTCGTTGGATGGCCAGCGGATATTCCGCGCGAATATAGATGTAGGCCTTGGATGCCCCGATTCCGTACGCCGCGATGGCCAGACCCTCCACCAGCCGGTGGGGATCGCCCTCGATGACCGCCCGATCCATGAATGCGCCGGGGTCGCCTTCATCCGCGTTGCAGATTACATATTTCTGCTTGCTCGGCGTTTGCCTGGCGAATTTCCATTTTTTGCCCGTGGGGAACCCGCCGCCGCCACGGCCACGAAGCCCGCTGGCCTCCACCATGTCACAGGTCTGCTCGGGAGTCATTTCCCGGAGCATCTTGACCATGGCCCGGTAGCCGCCTCGAGCGATATATTCGTCCATGCTGGCCGGATCGATCAGACCGCAGTTAGCCAGAACCCATCGCGTCTGCGGGGCGAAGAACGGATGCTCGTGCAGCCAGGGAACATCTGACCAAGGTTCAAGGGATTCGCCGCGATGCTGTCCCAAAACCGTCTCGTCCGGGATATTGTTTTCGAAAACCGAGCCTAGCAGGGCGGCAACCTTGTCTTCCGTTACCTTGGCGAAGCAAACCCGTGTCCGCCCGGGCAACTGCACGTCCAAGAGCGGCTCTGCCGAACATATACCGATACATCCGACTTCCACTATGTCGGCCTCGAGGTTCCGCTCCGCGAGCCAGCCCTTGACCGCCGCCAGGGTTTTGGCTGCTCCGGCCCCCAGCCCGCAGGTGCCAGTGCCGATAAATACGGCCGGACGAACCAGCTTCTCTCGGCGTAGTTCCGCCAGGCGTTCCGTCCACGCCATGGCTACATTGTCCGTAATTGGTCCGGCGTTTTCCGCCAACACCAACTCAAGCACCTCGGGCAACTTGGCCTTAACCTTGCACTTTTCCTGTTCAGGCAGCTTCGTCGTGGTCATTGTTAGCCGCCTTTCTTCGATAAGAATCGATGATTTTTGGTACCGCCTGCGTACTTACGCCGGCAAAAAACTCTCCGTTGATACAAATGACCGGGGCCAGTCCGCACGCCCCGATGCAGGCTACGACTTCCATGCTGAACACCCCGTCCCGCGTAGTCTGGCCCGCATCGATCTTCAACTCGCGTTTGAGCGCATCCAGCACCGCGGCCGACCCCTTAACGTGGCAGGCCGTTCCCCGGCAGACCTGGATGTGAAAGCGGCCTTGCGGCTGGAAACGGAACTGGTTGTAAAAGGTAGCCACCCCGTAAATTTTGCTGACCGGCAAGTTCAGATGTCGGCCTATCTCGATCATCGCCTGCCGGGACAGATAGCCCTGGCTTTCCTGGACCTCCTGCAAAATAGGGATCAGGCTGTCCCGTCCGGCATTGGGGTGCCTTGTCAAAATTTCCTCGGTATCCAAGGCAATCACTGTGCACCTTCCTGATTTAATCTCAAAAAAATTGATCCTTGCAACGCCTTATGAATGTAAACACTGGGCTGTCCGCATTGTACTCGGCTGGCCCAAAACATCGTACTATTTTTCACAAGCAACCGCTGTGCCAACCTTATAAGTTATCATTATTTCTGCTGTATCTTATTGAGGTAAAAACACGGGGGAAAATAACCTATTAGCTGTCAAAGATATCACTGCGTGCGGATAAATTGCAGCCAGGGTGCTGCAGTCCCCTTGTCGCTACGCTGCGGTTATTTGTCAAGCTGCCCAGAGTTTACTACCATCCTTTCGGGTGTATGGTATGCTCATACACTGTACGAGTATTTTTGCTAACCACCGGCCAGGATCGAGAATAACCATGACTATCCGTGTGAAGCTGACCATGATGTTTATCGCCGTGATCCTGGTGGCAAACTCGATACTTTCATTGGCTACCGTGCACTATGTCAGCCGGGTTTGGCTACACGAGGTCCAGAACAATGTTCGACTCGACCTAAATAGCGCCCGGGTCATCTACGATCACCATATCGAGCGAAGTGCCCATTTTCTCCTTGCGGTCGCCTTGGATCAATCCCTGGCGGAAGCCCTGGAAAAAAAAGATTGCGATGAGCTGGGCCGGATATTACGGAGGGTATATAGCTCCTGGGAAATGGACTTTGTAGTTGTTCTGGATGCCTCCGGGGTGGTGATCTGCCGGGCCCGGGCCCCCGAGCGGACCGGTGATATGCTGGTTGACAATCCACTGATTGCCCAAGTTATGGAGACACAACAAGCCGCGACCGGAACCATTGTTCTTACTGACGAGCAATTGGCCGTAGAGGACGGAGAACTCGCGGCCCGGGCCAGGATCGAGTTGATAGCGTCAACGCCGGCGGAACTTGTCCCGGACAGTGTTTCCACCTACGGGCTGGTCGCCGCGGCCGCCGTTCCTATAACGGATCATCAGGGGCACTTGTTGGGAATCCTCTACGGCGGTGATTTGCTCAACGGACGCTACGACGTGGTGGATGCTATCCAGTCCATGGTTTTTCCGCCCCAATCCCATCAGGGGCAGGAGAAAGGTACCATAACCATTTTCCTCGACGATACGCGTATATCCACCAACGTTACCCTGCCAAGCGGACAACGGGCGGTCGGCACGCGGATGAGCGAGCCCGTTCGGGACGCCGTTCTCGAACGGGGAGAGCTCTGGGCGGCGCCGGCTTTCGTTGTTAACGATTGGTATATTTCCGCCTACGAGCCGATTCGCGATCCACGCGGCCGGACCATCGGCGCATTATATGTTGGCCTGCTTCAGGAGCCTTTTCTTCACAAACGGAACATCATCGCCGGTTCATTCCTGGCCTTCATGGGATTAGCTACTCTGGTGAGTTTGAGCTTGATTTTTCTGGTGACCAAACTGGTTTTACGTCCTATCGATCGGATCATTGCCATGTCCCGCAAAATGAGCGGGGGCGATTTTTCAGTCAGGGTCGGTATGCACCCACCGGGCGAAATGGGGCAGTTGTGCCAGGCGATCGATTCTATGGCGGACGCGGTGGCCCAGCGCGAGGAAAGACTCACCCAGGCCGCCCGCCAGCAGATCGGCCGTAGCGAAAAGCTGGCCTCCATCGGACGCCTCGCCGCCGGTATCG
The DNA here is from genome assembly GCA_012729595.1 of Phycisphaerales bacterium. Lineage (GTDB taxonomy): Bacteria > Planctomycetota > Phycisphaerae > UBA1845 > PWPN01 > JAAYCU01. The sequence goes on along the minus strand of JAAYCU010000282.1, from coordinate 19,218 downwards.
CCCACGAAATTAACAACCCGCTGACCGGCGTCCTTACCTTCGCCCATTTGCTGCACGGTAAGGCCAATATGGACGCTCAGGACCGTGAGGATCTTGAGCTGATAATTAACGAAACCAGCCGGGTGGCGGAGATTGTCAGTGGGTTACTGGATTTTGCACGCGAGAAACCGGTCAAGAAGGAGCCGCTTGATGTAAACGATGCGATTCGACGGACTATCCGTTTGATCGGCGGCCAAAAACAGTTCCAGGAGATTTTGATTAGCGAGGAATTATGCGAAGGCCTGCCGGTGGTCCGAGGCGACATGAATCAGTTTCAGCAGGTGTTGCTCAACCTGTTTCTCAATGCCTGCGAGGCCATGCCGAACGGTGGGACATTGACCCTTCGCACAACCCAGCGTGACCGGCTGGTGGTGATCCAGGTAGCCGATACCGGACATGGAATCCGCCGGGAACATCTAGATCAGATCTTCGAGCCGTTCTTCAGTACCAAGCCGGTGGGCAAGAGCACCGGCTTGGGCCTCAGTGTCAGTTACGGGATCATCGAGCAGCACGGCGGCTCGCTCGAGGTGGAGAGTGCCGAGGGTAACGGAGCGGTATTTACCATCATCCTGCCCGCCGCGGACAACCAGCCCGGCCAGGCCGAACGGCCGGAGAAAGATAAGGCCGAGTCATGAGTCATACGCTTCCCGGTATGGCCACCCAAAGAGCCCCGTTGCGGATTCTGGTCATCGACGATGAACCGGTCGTCGGGCTGAGCTGCAAACGTTCGCTCGCACCGGAGGGCCATGACGTGCTTTATTGCGAGGATCCAAACGAGGGCTTGCAGGCGGCCATGTCCGGTGAGTTCGATATTATTCTTGTTGATCTGATGATGCCCATGATCGACGGTTTCGAGATATTGCGGCGGGTCAAAGCCGCTGGCGTCTCTGCGGAAGTGATTATTATCACCGGCCATTCGACGGTCGAATCTGCCGTCGAGGCCATGAAGCAGGGTGCCGCCGACTTCTTGAGCAAGCCCTTTTCGCCCAACCAGTTGCATGTCGTGGTCGGCAAGGTCTGGGAACGCTCGGTCTTGCTTCGCGAGAACGCCGCCCTCCGCCGTGAGCTCGATGTCGCTCGCGGCTTTGAGGGGATCATCGGCGAATCGCGGACCATGGAACAGGTCTTCACCCTGATCAAGCGGGTCGCCCCGACCGAGGGCACTGTCCTGGTCACCGGCGAGAGCGGCACGGGCAAGGAGATGGTCGTCCGTGCCTTGCATCGTTTAAGCCGCCGCCGCGACCATTCGCTGCTGGCTTGCGATTGCACCGCTTTGGCTCCGACCCTGCTTGAAAGTGAATTGTTCGGACACGTTCGCGGGTCGTTCTCCGGGGCGATCAGCAACAAGCAGGGGTTGTTCGAGGCCGCCGACAAGGGCACGCTTTTTCTGGACGAAGTGGGCAACATCAGCCTGGAGACCCAGGGCAAACTCCTGCGCGTGCTGGAAACTCGCCAGGTCAAGCGGGTGGGCGAGGCCGCCGAGCGCGAGGTGGATATCCGCCTGATCGCCGCGACCAATCGCGACTTGGCCGCCCTGGTTCGCGAGGGCGCATTTCGCGAGGATCTCTACTATCGCCTTAACGTCGTGCCCATCCACCTGCCGCCGTTGCGCGAGCGGCCCGGGGATATCCCGCTGCTGGCTGTGGCGTTTCTGGAGCGCTTTCGCGAGAAGAACGACATGCCCCTCAAGGGATTCACCCCAGAGGCCATGGCCCGGATGGAAAGCTACCCCTGGCCGGGCAACGTTCGCGAACTGCGTAATATCGTGGAGCGGATGGCCATTCTTTGCGATGCCGACCGGATCGAGGCCCGACACCTGCCCCCGGAAATCCGCCAGGCCCCGCTGCGCTCGGATGTCAGCCAACTGCCCGCCGACTGGGAGGAATTCAAGAAACTCAAGCAGCAGGTCCGCGACTCGGCCGTGCATGAACTCGAACGCCGCTTTCTGGTCGAGGCCCTCCGCCGTTGCGGCGGCAACGTCAGCAAGGCCGCCGAGCAGGTCGGCATGCAACGCACGAACTTCCACGCCCTGATGCGCAAATACAACCTCGCCGCCGAGGACGCCGAAGAGTAGGGGGGGACGATAAGAGTTAAAATCGTGATTCTGATGGCAATTGACAGGTCGAGCGAACAGGGGGTATGTAAAACAACGTTCCCCCCGGGATTCGAACCCGGAACCTTTGGCTCCGGAGGCCAACGCTCTATCCAATTGAGCTAGAGGAACAAGTCTCTACGCCCGCCGGCCGGATACTCGACGGTTTTCGCCCAGCGTCGCCGCCGGGCCTGCGTATATATCCGCACTTTACCTAACCGGCTGAAATTGTCAACCGCGAGCTTGTCGGTCATCTCTTTTAAGGGGCCTCTATGGTGTGCGGGGCGGTGCGGCCCTCGGCTATGCATTGTCTCCATCTGTTACGCCGGTTCCGGCAAGGCCGCTCCGCCCGCCGAACCGCACAATTTACGCAACTGGGTGAGCGTGGCGTGCAGATCCTTCGGCAGGGGGGCCTCGACGCGGACCGGGTGGTTGGTCCGCGGGTGGGTGAAGTTAAGTGCGTCGGCGTGCAGGCTGAGGCGGGCGAGCAGGGGGCGTTCCTCGTGGCGGTTGCTGGGCTTATAGCCAACCTTGAGTTGCGAGAGATAGAAGGCTTCGGCGTTGCCGTAGAGCGGATCGACCAGCAGTGGCATCTCGATCAGGGCGAGATGGACGCGAATCTGGTGCTGTCGGCCGGTAAGCGGCCGGCAGCGGACGAGGGATATACCCTGGAAACGATCGACGATCTGCCATTTTGTCTGGGAAGGGCGGCCCTTTTTTTCGCTGACGATCATCTTGGCCGGTATGCGCGGATGCGGAGCGATCGGGGCGACGATCAGGCCGCTATCCTCCTCGGGCGAGCCGCGCACGATGGCCAGATATTCTTTTTGGACAAGGCGGTTCTGGAACTGTTGGGCAAGATGCCTTTGGGCCTCGGGAGTTTTGGCCAGCAGCAATACGCCGCTGGTCCCGGCGTCCAGCCGATGGACGAGAAAGAGTTTTTGGGTGATGCCCAGAGTGTAGGCGACCGCTTCGCGCAGGGAATGCCCACCCTGGCGGCCGGGGACGGTAAGCAGCCCGGCGGGTTTGTTGACCACGAGGAGCTGCTCGTCCTCCAGCAGAATGGTAAGTCCTTGTGTGTTTTTCATAGCCAACATTGTAGCACGGAGGCAGGGCCTGTCCCGATCTCGTATTTGGGAGGCTCTGGCTGTGCGGTATACCCCTACTATATGTACTGCCCTTGAGCAACTGGTTGCTTCCCGGTCGGTTGCGTGCCGAAGGGGAATATTGGTCCGTCATCCGATACGCCGTGCTGCCCCGCATCGTCAGCCGGATGATCCTCAGGTGCGTGTTGAGCGACCATGTAGAGCCCGTGCTGAGGTCGCTGCACAAAAAACGCATGCGGCAAGGTGTAGTTTAATCTTGGTTGAGCAGATAGTCATGCATGGCCGCTGCGGTTTTCTTTCCGTCGCCCATAGCCAGGATGACGGTGGCTGCCCCGCGGACGATATCGCCGCCGGCGAATACGCCGGGGACGCTGGTCATGTTCTTGTCGTCGACCTCGATGTACCCCCATTTATTGACCTTGAGCTCGGGGGTGGTCTGAGTGAGCAGGGGGTTGGCCCGTGTTCCGATGGCTTCGATAAATACCTGGCAGGGGACTTCGAATTCGCTGCCGGGGACAGCTATGGGGCGTCGGCGTCCGGAATCGTCCGGTTCACCCAGTTCCCTATTTTGGCAGCGGACGGCCCGAACCCAACCATCATCGGTGCCGAGGATCTCGACGGGGTTGACCAGGAAATGATAGGTCACGCCCTCCTCCTCGGCGTGTTTGACTTCCTCGACACGGGCGGGCATTTCCTGGCGGCTACGCCGGTAAATAAGCGTGGCCGGCGAGGCCCCCAGTCGGCGGGCGGTGCGGACGGCGTCCATCGCCGTATTGCCTCCGCCGACTACCACGACTTGCGGAGCGTCGATTACAGGCGTGGGACTTTCCGGAAAGCGATAAGCGCCCATGAGGTTGACCCGGGTAAGGTATTCATTGGCAGAATAAACCCCTTTTAGATTTTCTCCGGGGATTCCCAAGAATACCGGTAGACCGGCTCCGTTGGCGATGAAGACCGCATCGAAGCCCTGTTCGTTCAGCAGGTCGCTGATTGTATAGGTCTGGCCGATTATTATATTGCATTCGATGCGAACGCCGAGTTGTTTGAGCTTCTCAACCTCGCTATCGACAATCTTTTTAGGCAGACGAAACTCCGGGATGCCGTAGACTAATACCCCGCCGGGTTTGTGCAGGGCTTCGTAGATGGTTACCTGGTGCCCTTTTTTCGCCAGTTCGCCTGCACAGGTCAGGCCGGCCGGCCCCGAGCCGACTACGGCCACGCGTTTCCCGGTCGCGGGAGGATGTTGAACCTTGGTAGTACGGTGTTCGCGGGCCCAATCGGCTACGAAACGTTCGAGATAGCCGACGGCCACCGGCTCACTTTTGCCCGTACGGATGCAGAGAGCCTCGCATTGGGTTTCCTGGGGGCAGACGCGGCCGGTAATGCCAGGCAAAACGTTGGCATCGAAGAGGATATCGGCGGCCTTGTCTAGATTGCCTTCGGACAGAGCCCCGAGAAAACCGGGAATGTCCACGCCGACGGGACAGCCGCCTATACATTTAGCGCCCTTACAGCCAAGGCAACGGTCGGCCTCGGTGCGAGCGGCCTCGCAGGCCAGGCCGAAATTAACCTCGCCGAAATTCGTTGCCCGTTGGCCGGGATCCTGCTCGGGCATATGTTGCCGCGGGATTTTCATCCGTTCGGAGGCCTTGAGGGTCATGACGGCACCTCCGCGACTTTGCATTTACATACGTGCCCGCTTGGCTTGTGGTCCCATGCTCTCTTTTCCTGGGTGCGGTAGGCGGTCAGGCGGTCGCGCAGCTCATCGAAATCCACCTGGTGGGCGTCGAATTCCGGGCCGTCGACACAGGCGAACAGCATTTTGTCTCCGACCATCACCCGGCAACCGCCGCACATTCCCGTGCCGTCGACCATGATGGGGTTGAGCGAGACGATAGTATGAATACCGTGCGGACGGGTGACTTCGGCGACGGCCTTCATCATCGGCACCGGCCCGGCGGCGATGACCGCATCGACCGGTTGGGCTTTGTCCGCGATCAGCTCGTTCAATTGTCCTGTGACAAATCCGTGATATCCGTAGCTCCCGTCATCGGTGCAGGGATAGACGGCGTCGCAGTGTTGGCTCAGATCTTGTTCCAGGATGACATAATCCTTGCTGCGTCCGCCGATAACGGCCGAGACGCGGTTGCCAAGATTTTTCAGGGCCTTGGCCTGCGGGAGAATAACCGCCGTCCCCACTCCACCGCCGACCAGGACGACATGCCCGAATTTCTTGATCTCCGTCGGTTTGCCCAGCGGGCCGGCCACATCGAGGACACTCTGTCCGGTTTCGAGATTGCAGAGCTGTTCGGTGGTCGCCCCGACCACCTGGACAATCAATGTGATAGTCTGCTTGTCGTGATCGGTGTCGGCCACGGTCAGCGGGATGCGCTCGCTTTCGGGCGCGACACGTACAATAACAAAATGCCCGGGCTGATGGTGCCGGAGAACGTGTGGGGCTTGCACGATGAGCCGGCGGATGCCGGGAGCGAGCCACTGGGCGTCAAGGATAAGGAACATTTACTATTCGCTCCAACAGAAACGGCTGGCCGTTTGCGATGATTCTTACACGCTTATGACCGCCGACCATTCCGGGGGTTACCCGGGATTCAGGTAGGGTGATCGTACTCTTTCTTTATTATAATAACGCCTGTTCTTGTGTTCAATGATCGGGGATGGGATCGGGTTATGGAACGCAATTGCGTTGCCCTGGAATTAGCCATCAGGTTGGCTGGGAATCATCGCGGCGGTAGTCTTCTTGAACCCATGCCGGCTGGTGTTCCGTTTATTGAGCGGATGGTGCATGTTATTACTCCTGAATAGGTTGTGATAAGCAGAAGCATTGCTTATGAAGAGCATAACCTGCAGCGCGAGGATTTTTTTCAGAGCCTTGCCATTGGCCGCGTCGAGCAGATAATTTGTATAAGCTTCAAATCGTCGAAGTCCATATGGCGTCGCGGAGCTCTCGGCAGAGACTCATGGAAAGGTGCTATTCATGATCAGTATTCAGTTGACCACCGGAATAGGTGGACTTGATCGGGTAATACGAGGCTTGCTTCCGGGCGATAATGTGGTCTGGCAGATTGATGCCGTCGAGGATTACCTGCCTTTCGTTCGCCCGTATTGCGATGCGGCGTTGGCTTCGGGCAAGCGGTTGGTTTATTTTCGCTTTGCTCGCCATGAGCCGCTGATGTCCGAGTCGGACGGAGCGGAAGTCTATCGTCTGCGACCGGATGAGGGCTTCGAGCAGTTTTTGACAAGCATTCATAGGGTGATCGAGCAAACCGGTCGCGGCGGGTTCTTCGTATTCGACTGCCTCTCCGACCTGGCCGCTGATTGGTACAGCGACCGGATGCTCGGCAACTTTTTCGTACTTACCTGCCCGTACCTTTACGATGTGGAGGCCTTGGCCTATTTTGCCTTGTTGAAAAACGTACACTCGACGCACGCGACGGGCATCATCACGGACACGACGCAGATTCTCATCGATGTGTATCGCCACAAGGGCGGGCTTTATGTTCACCCGATAAAGGTACAGCAGCGGCACTCGCCGACCATGTACATGCTCCACGCCTGGGATCACGACAGTTTTCTTCCGGTGACGGAAAGTTCGACCACCGCCGAGATTCTGACGGCCAAGCCTTGGTACGGGGCGGAATCGGCTCGGAGCTACCTGGGCGTGTGGAACCGGGCGTTTCTCGAGGCCGAGCAGACCGCCGACCCGCTGGATAGGCCGGTATGTTCCATCGAGCATGCCGAACAGGTTACGGCCCGGCTGTTGCGCATGTTGGTAACTCGGGACGAGCATTTTCTGTCGCTGGCCCGCAAGTATTTCAATCTCGCGGAGATTCTGGCGATCTGGAAACGGATGATCGGCAGCGGTCTGATCGGGGGCAAGTCGGCCGGCATGCTTCTGGCCCGGGCGATTCTCGAACGCACTGATCCGCGCTGGAGCGAACTGCTCGAACGGCACGACTCCTTCTATATCGGGTCGGACGTGTTTTACACCTATCTGGTGCGTAACGGCTGCTGGTGGATCAGGCAGAAACAGAAGAACCCGGCAACCTTTCTGGAGGGTTCGGAGGAGGCCCGCCGGCGGATTTTAACCGGAGTGTTTGCCGCGGATGTCCGCGAGGAGTTCACCGCGATGCTCGATTATTTCGGCCAGGCGCCGATTATCGTACGTTCGAGCAGTCTGCTGGAGGATGCGTTCGGCAATGCCTTCGCGGGTAAATACGAGAGCGTCTTCTGCGCGAACCAGGGATCGCGGGATAAGCGGCTGGAGGATTTCATGTCCGCCGTCCGGATGATCTACGCGAGTACCATGAGTGAAAAAGCCCTGCGCTACCGGGCTCAGCGAGGCATTCTCGATCGCGATGAGCAGATGTCCCTGCTGGTCCAGCGGGTGTCGGGGGCGATGCAAGGGCCTTTGTTCTATCCGCAGATCGCCGGCGTAGGCTTTTCGTTCAACCCTTATGTTTGGAACGAGGAGATTGATCCGAAGGCCGGACTGTTGCGGCTGGTATTCGGACTGGGAACCCGGGCGGTGGATCGTAGCGACGATGATTATACGCGGATCGTGGCCTTGAATGCTCCGGAGCGGAGGCCGGAATCCGGCGTGGATGAGGTGCGGCGGTTCACCCAGCGGAAGGTAGACGCCCTGGACCTGAACGCCAACCAGTTGATGTCCTATTCGTTTTCGGAAGTGGCTGCCCAACGGCCCGATCTGCCGATGGATATTTTCGCATCGCCCGACGAGACGGCCGAGCGGTCGATGGCCGGCGGTGATGGTTTTCCCTGGGTGCTGACTTTCGAGAAGCTGCTGGCCCACCCGCGTTTCGTGCGCGACATGCGCGAGATGCTTACCACTCTGCAGGAGGCCTACGGTACGCCGGTGGACACGGAATTTACCGTCAATTTCCGGAACGAAAACGATTACCGGATAAATGTCGTGCAGTGCCGGCCCTTGCAGGTCAAGGTCAGCGACGGTGGTACATCGGCTGAGGTGCCCGAGCGGATCGAGCCTGACAAACTGATTTTCGAGGCACGGGGGGCGGTGATCGGCCAGAGCCGGATGACTGTGGTTGATCGGCTGATTTACGTGGTCCCGTCGGTCTACGGACAATTGCGGATCGCGGATCGTTATACGGTCGCCCGGCTGATCGGGCAATTGATGCACCTGGGTAAAGGCGAACGGCCGCGGACCATAATGTTGCTCGGCCCGGGGCGCTGGGGGACGACCACCCCTTCGCTGGGCGTGCCCGTGTCCTTCGCCGAGATCAATACGGTCTCGATCCTGGGCGAGATCGTCGCCATGCGCGAAGATCTGATCCCCGACGTATCGCTAGGGACGCATTTCTTCAACGATCTGGTGGAAGAGGACATGCTATATCTGGCCTTGTTCCCCGGCCGTGAGGGAAATGTGCTCAACGAGCAATTCTTTGCCCGCTGTGCCAACAAGCTGCCCGAGTTGCTCCCCGACGCGGCCCAACGCGCCGATATAGTTCACGTTGTGGACGCCGCCGACCTGCCCGATGGCGGTACGATCAAAATATATGCCAACGCCCTGACCCAGAAGGTGGTCTGCTACCTGGCCGATCCTGGGAAAGGAAGGGATTGAACCAGGTAGTACAGAGCGGTTTAGGGTAGACAAATAGTTCCGCATTAGTAAATGGGGCGATCCCTTGCAGTTTGGGAATGGATTCCCAGATTGCATGGCATGATCCTCTAATCGACGAATGCGATCGTATTCTGCTCCCGCCGGATGGCTCAGGAGTATCACGGCAGAATAATATGGACGTGACCTTACGGATTCTCACCTTTCGTCTATTGTCTGGTATATTCATTCCGCTTAATCTTCTGCTGCAGGGAGATATGCGAATAAACCGTACCGAAAGAGTCGAGTTCACCTTTGAGGATAGTACGAGGGAATGAAACACTTTATGTTGCCGACCCTCAAGCAAGTCATCGAGCAGCATGATACCAGGCTAGGCCGCGCCTTCGATTTGTTCATCCAGGCACTGATTGTTCTCTCCTTGCTTTCGTTTTCTCTCGAAACCACCCCGCATCTGTCCGAAGCGTCGCGTGCGTGGCTCGGTCGGTTCGAAACTTTTAGCGTCGTTCTTTTTACGGTCGAGTATCTTCTACGGATTTATGTCGCCCGACCGCGGCTATCATACATATTCAGCTTCTTCGGGATTGTTGACCTTCTCGCCATTCTTCCGTTCTATATCGGCTTGGAAATCGATCTACGCTCGATTCGGACCTTCCGCCTGCTGCGGCTGTTTCGCATCTTCAAATTCGCCCGCTACAGCGCCGCGATGCGCCGTTTCCACCTGGCGGTCAATATCGCCAAGGAGGAAATCATTCTCTTTTTATGCGCAACGCTGATCCTGTTGTATCTGGCGGCGGTCGGCATTTATTACTTCGAGAGCGACGCGCAGCCGGAAAGTTTCGGCTCCGTGTTTCATTGCCTGTGGTGGGCGGTGGCCACCTTGACCACCGTCGGATATGGCGATGTATTTCCAATAACCGTTGGCGGAAAATTGTTCACCTTCTTCATTCTGCTGATCGGCCTGGGGGTCATCTCCGTCCCCGCCGGGCTTGTCGCCTCCGCGCTTGGCAAAGCGCGTCAGCTCGATGAAGATGAACAAATGAGCAAGGCAAATCAACCGGTGGAAAAGGACCACCGCTGACTTGCCAGGTGAGCTTCCGTATTAACCAGTAGAAAAACTGTGAGTATGCATGGGATTCCCACATAATATGCGCAAGAAAGCTCATGAAAGACGCTGAATTTCGAAGTCGCACTGCCCAAGTGTATGATAAGCTCTCTCAATATCCGGCCGTATATCGAAACTCACCCCTCTCAGGGCGGTGACCCCGGCGAAAAACTTGGAGATCCCCTCAAAACGTAATATGGGAGGTTTTTCCGCGATCATGCTTGTCCAGATAAAACCGTATACTGCCCATCAGGCTCTACTGCGCCAATTCGATTCTGTATTATCTTCCATCTCCCGATCGATAGACTCCTGATGGTCGTAATAATAGCTCAGGGCGTCATAGATTTTGGTCAAGGTCAACTGGGGGAACTCCCGGACCAATTCCTCCGGGGTCATTCCTTGCCGCAGAACGTATTGCACGACGGAGCGGACCGGAAACTTGGTACCCGCGACCACGGGCGCACCGCCCGCCAAGTCAGGTTGCTGTTTCACGTACGGATGCACGACTTGTGATAATGGCATGGTCATCACGGATGTTCCTTTACATTCATTGTAACGAATCGACCATTCGAAAACTACTATCCGTCGATTATCCCAACGGCCGTACGATGGATTGCTGGCGAAGGTAGTCGAAATACGTTTCCGGCCCGAGTACCCCGCCGCCACAGCCGGAAAGGTTGCATCCGGCGTAAGGTACGCCATGGGGGAAGAGATTGTGCCCGTTGATCCAACTGTTGCCGGCGACAAGTCGTTCGGCGATCCGGTTGGCCCGGGCCAGGTCGGCGGACCACACGCTGTTGGCCAGGCCGTAATTCGAGCGGTTGACCAGCTCGACGGCCTCATCCTCGGCCTTGAATCGCATGAGGAACGCCACCGGTCCGAAGATTTCATCGCGGGCGCAGATGTTGTCCGGTTCGCCGGTGAGCATGGCCGGCTTGACGTAGAAGCCATTGGGGTGCCCGGCGACCTTGGCCTCGCCGCCGGGCAGCAAAGCCTGGGCACCTTCGGCCTGTCCCTGCTCCAAATAGCCGAGAATGCGTTGCCGCTGTTTCTCGCTGACCGCCGGCCCCATCATCGTTGCCGGATCGAGTCCGTGCCCGATACGGATCGACTGCATCCTCTCGTTGGCGACGGCCAGGAACGAATCCCAGACTTTTTCATGGATTAGCCAGCGGGTCGCCGTGCAGCAGACTTGCCCGGTATTCACGGTTACGGCCGCTACAAGCTGCTCGGCCACCTGGGCGGGATCGACATCGTCGAAGACCACCGCCGCCCCCTTGCCGCCGAGTTCGAGCTTGACCGGCACGAGGTTCTTGCCGCAGGCCGAGGCGACCAGACGGCCGACCTCGGGCGAGCCGGTGAACCCCATGCGGTTGATCCCCGGATGGGCGGACAGGGCGGCCCCGGCGGTTTCGCCGTAGCCGGCGACTACGTTGACCACCCCCGGCGGAAAGTCCGCCTCCTGAACCAGCTTGCAGAAGTATAAAGTGCTAAGGGGCGTATCCTCGGCCGGCTTGACGACCACCGTGTTACCGGCGGCCAAGGCCGGCGAGATGTTCCACCCCACCAGCAGCAGCGGGAAATTCCACGGCAGAACGAAGGCGGCCACTCCGTAAGGGAAACGCACCTGCCAGGCCTCGAAACCCGAGACCGGGATCGGCTCGCGCAGCCGGGTATGCACCGCGAAATCGGCGTACCAACGCAAGGAATGGGCCAGATCGGGCACATCGCCGCCCTCGGCCTGGGCCAGCGGTTTGCCCACGTCCAGCGACTCCAGTTGAGCCAGTTCCGCCCGATGCTTGTCCACCAGGTCGGCCAGACGGTGCAGGAAAACCGCCCGTTCCTTGACCGTCAGGTCGGACCAACCGCTTTTGCGGAAAGCCTCGCGGGCGGCGGATACCGCCCGGTCGACATCGGCGGCACGTCCTTCGGTAACGGTGGCCAGCACCTCCCCGTCGCCGGGATCGACGCTGGGAAAAGTGCCCTTGGCCTGAGCTTCGGCCCAACGGCCGCCGATGAACATCCGCACCGGCCGCTGATCCAGAAATTCCCGAACCGCGGGAAGCAAAGTCTTTCGGTCGGCCATCGCGAATCCTCCCGTATGTCGAGTCGGCAAGAGCCAAGCGACAGGCCGCGCCTCGGCGTATTATTGCCCTTCGGCCGGGCCCTCGCCCTGGTACAATTCCACCAATTCCTGCGTGGTCACGAAAGTGGACCCGCTTTCGGTCAATGTATCGAGCATATCGATAAAGGGCTGCCAGTAACCGTATTTCTCCTCGTCACCGACCAGCCACCCGTGCAGCAGGACCACCAGCGGTTCGTCGCGCTCGCCCGCCTGCTCGACCCCCGCTTGCAGGAGCTCGCCAAACTGCTCGCCGGTCATCTCCTCGGCCATCAGGCAGGCCATGTCGCAAAGATAAGTACCGTCGACCACGCTGATGGGCACGCCGTAAAAGTCATGGCCTTCGATGGCAAAGGGAACCATCGCGTTCTCGTAGCCTTCGAGGGGGATCATTCCCGCCTTGAATCCGCTGTTATAGGTGAAGCCCAGCGCGTCTAGAATCGCAAAGGTGTCCTCGTTGTGGCTGAAATACTGCGGACGAAAGCCGCTGACCGGCACATACGTCCCGCAGGGCTGGCAGCCTTCCACCGCCTGCTTGGCGTTGGTCAGCAAGGTAAGCTGTTCCTCGTAGGTCATGGTGGCCAACTGCTCGCCGGAGGTCTTGCCGTGTAGAGCAATCTCAAAACCAGATTGGAAGAGTTCCCGGATCTTCATGGCGTGATCGTTGGCGTAATCAGCGGTAACGTAAATGGTCGCGGTAATGTCGCGGGCCAGCAACTCATTGGTTACCCGGGCCAGTCCGCTGATATCCTCAAGTTCGGCGTCGATTTGCACGTTGACCACGAGTGGTTTGGACGGCGCGTCGTCGCCGTTATCCGGCAAGGCATCTCCGTTATCGGGGTTAACCGGCAGGCAATCCACCCCGGTTAGACAGGTCAGGCAACCGACGGCCAGAATCAGCAAAAAACAATGACGAGGCATGGGTATTTCCTTTCAAAAAGAGACGGATCATCAACGGATACGCCATCCAACGGCCGCGCTTTTTTGAAAACCGTCCTGGGTATCCGCCCAAATCGTTATTATACAAACATTCTACCAGCCCGCAGCAGTTTACCCGCCGTGGCGGGCGAGCAAGGGTTCCGATACCAGCCCGCCAGCCCTCTAGCAAGGATTCCAATGCCAGCCCGCAGCGGTTTACCTCGCTCGCCTCGCCTGGGCGGGCTGTGGCAGGCAAGCAAGGGTTTCGACTTAACCTTGCGTGAAACTGTCCCCGGAAGAATCGTCATACCATCAACGAGGCCCGGCCGTTCCGGTCGTCGAGGAACGCCGTGTATCACGAACCCTCTTGAACCAGTCGCGCAGTTCCAGCTCGGCCGGCTTGTTCTTGGGCGTGTAGTTGTAGTCGTCCGGGCCGCCGGGCGTGTCGGTCCATTCCCACCAGATTACCCCGCCGACCACCGGTGGATCGTTCCAAAGAACATCCGCCCACGTATCCATGAACGCGCGATAGCAGCGGCGCTGTTCCTCGTGGCCTTTTTTCGTGGCCTTCTGCTTGTGGTAGTAGTTCCAGGCCTCGATCGAAGCGCCTTCCTGGCTGCACCAGCCGACCTCGGTAAACAGTAGTGGCTTGCCGATCTTTTCTCGCCAGCGAAGCAGGCCCTTCTGAATCGGTTGCCAGGCCTTGAGCAGAGTTTCCAGGGATGGATTGGGGTCATTGGAAAGCTTGTAATAACTGGTCATGCCGACCAGATCGAGATCGTCCCAGAAATCGATGACCTTGTAATGGTCCCAATTGGCTGAATAGCCGAGCCGTCCGCTGTAGACCCGGCGAATCTCGCGGATGACCTCGCGCCAGCGATCGGCGTATTTTTCCGTACTAACCAGTTCGGAACCAACCATGAAAACCTCGACCCGATTGGCCTCGGCGATCTCCGCGAAATGGCGGAGAAAACGGCGATATTGCTCGAACCAGTCGTCCCAGTTGGGCGGTTTGATGACTCCGCGCCACTCGCTGCCCCGGGGATTGGACAGCAGGATGATCGGCATGAGGATGACCCGCAGGCCGTTGTCGTGGGCGATTTGAATGATTTCTCGCCACTCCTCGGGCGAAGGCGTGACGGCCGGGTTGATCTGAAAGGAGTCGGAACCCGCATGTTCCTGATAACCCGCGTTGCTGATCAGGACGGAGTCGGCGCCGAGATCGGCGATTTCTTTGAGCATGCGGCGGGTTTGCTCGACGCAGTTGTCGCTGCGATGAATTTGCCAGGCTAACCCGCTATAAAAATCATCCGGACCGAGCAAGGGCAGACGCTCGGCCGGTGGGGGGGGTGCGGGGTCCGTAGCCGTTTTCTCCGCCTGACTGGTTGTGGAGCCGGACCACCAGATCGCTGCGGAAACAAAGATCGCGACCAGCATCGCTTTCCATAAAATATTTATCATAGTACCGCCATGCCAAAACCGCCGTGCGCCTTTGCATCGTTTTGCGCCGGCTATTCACCACAGAGTCTCATGCGGATGGTCGAATCGCGATTACTGGGCGATGACAGCTACTTTTTGCCAAGGGCCCATGCGATGCCGCCAAGCAAGTGCTCCTGGAACGTCGGGTTGGTCCACATGTCCTCGCGATGGCCCATGGCAGTGTAAAAGACCCGCCCTTGACCATAAGTGTTAGTCCAGGCCAGGGGATAATCGCCGTCGGGCTTCATGCCCTGCGGCTCCAGGTTGGTCTTTTTAGTGTCGACGCTCATCAGCACGTGAATTTTGTCACGGAAGATACGGTCGTGATGGTAGATCTCGTCGACTACGATCCATTCTTCACCAAGCATTCTGGTGGCGGGATGCTCCCGATCTTCTATCTTGATGGTCACGCCATTGGGGTCCTGCTTCCCGTGGCCGCTGAAAGCTCCCCCGATGATCTCGATATACTCGGGCCAGCCGGTGGACTTGCCCCCGCTGGCTGTCTCCGCATCCTTGCGATAGGAATCGGTGGTCGCGTGCACGCCGATGAAGGCACCGCCCGCCTTAAGCCAGTCGAGCATGGCCTGCCTATTGATTTCCGGGTTGCCCGACGTATAGAAAACGATGGCGTCGTAGTTCTCGAATTGTTTGATGTCCTTGAGGTCATGGAAGCTCTGCGAAAAATGCACTTCATAGCCGGCCTTGTCGCACATTTCCTTGAAAACTTTCTCGGCATGGGCCATCTCGCCGCTCAACGGCCGCGCGACCACGCTATGCCGGAAACCTAAGGACTCGGAATATAAGAGGATTTTCTTTTTCCCGTCTTTCGGCTTGTCCGCGGAACAGAGCAGCGAAACACCCAGCAGGGCCGCGGCCGCAACGGTGATTACAATTCCATTCAGTTTCATCGCAAGGCTCCTTTAAGTTAAAACATTGATCAAGTCAGTTAAGCGATGTCGATCCACTTGCCCGTGCGGGCACTTTCCAGCACGGCATCGCAGACTTTCTGGGTCCGTAGTCCGCAACGGAAATCCGGCTGGGCGGGTTTGCCCGTCTCCAGGCCCGTGAAAAAGTCGGCCAGGGCGTTGATGAATGTGTGTTCATAGCCGATGGTGCAACCCGGAACCCACCATTTGTCCATATAGGGGTGCTCGGCGTTGGTTACGTGAATTTTCTGCCAGCCGGTCAGGTGCCCTTCGGTTTTATCCCCACTCTTGGGATCCTTGTACTTGAAATACTGTAAATACTGCGGATCCTCAAGGTCGAAATATACGCTGCCGGCTTCCCCGTTAAGCTCGAAGGTGTTGAAATTCTTGCGTCCGCGGGCGTAGCGCGTACTCTCGAAAGTCCCCATCGAGCCGTTGGCGAAGATGGCCAGGAACATGCAGGCGTCGTCGATCTTGACCTCCTCGACCTTGCCGCTCTCCACGTGCTTGCGCTGCTTGATGAAGGTTTCCGTGGCCGCCGTCACCCGCTGGATCGGCCCGTTGAGCCATTCGGCTGTGTCGATCGAATGGGCCAGCAGATCGCCGGTGACCCCGGAGCCGGCCACCTTGGCATCCAGCCGCCAAAGGGCGTCGCCGCCCTGGGGCACGTCGGTCGAGATCGTCCAGTCCTGGAGGTATGTCGCCCGGTAATGGAACGGCCGCCCGATGCGTCCCTCGTCGACCAGTTGCCGGGCCAGGGTGATCGCCGGCACCCGCCGATAGTTGAACATGACCATGTTCGCCACCTTGGCCTTCTCGACTGCCGAAACCATCTGCTCGGCCTCGGCTGTGTTGATGGCCAGCGGCTTCTCGCAGATCAGCATCTTGCCCGCTTCGGCGGCCGCTATCGCGATTTCTCTATGGGCCATATTGGGTACGCAGATGTCGATCAGGTCTATGTCCTTGCGGGCCAGCAGCTTACGCCAGTCTGTCTCATGCGATTCGTAACCCCAGTTTTCCGCGAACGTTTTGGCCTTGCTTTCGTTTACGTCGCAGAAGGTCTTGAGTACCGGGCGATAGCCGAGCTTGAAAAAAGCATTGACCTTGCGATAGGCGTTGGAATGGGTCCGGCCCATGAAACCGCCGCCGATCAAGCCGATGTTCACCGTCTTCATGTTTGTATCCTCATTGTTAGGCATATAGTCCGACTCAACCACCAATGGTCAACACGATAACCGGAATTGCCGAGGGATCAAGCGTAGCCGGGGGCTTTTCGCGGGCCCGAACGACGATCTTGACTTTCAGATTGGATCGACTGGCAATGCATTAAATGCTTGGTGTCGTGTCAGACTTGTGGGTAAGCGGCGGTCAAGTTAAAGCATATTGGAATCTGGTGACATTTCTGCCTGGCGCAAAGGGTTACGACGCACCCGCCCACGAGGGCCGCGCGCTCTGTTTCAACCGCCTCCACCACGTTGCGGCGGTGAACCTACACGTTCATTCCGCCCGCCCGCCGAAACGCGGCCAAGACCTTCTCATGGCCACCCGCCGCCGGGTTGCAGGTTGAGAATTCCGGTCTTGCCTCGGGATTCGAGTCCCGCTCGGGGAGTTTCAACTTGAGCCTTCGTGAACTCCGGTCTCTTTGCTCAAGTTCCAAGGGGACGGCGATGTTTCTCCCACTGGTCGATGGCGTCCTTGTGGAACCGTCACCGCTTGCCGATGTCGTGTCGCAGTAGCCCGTCACAGCTTGTCATAGCTCGCCGTCGTAGCTTGTCACAGTAACTCAGGGCTTGGCCCTTTCACCGAGCGTGTACCGCTTTGTCGGATCAGTGGGGCTGGTTCCCGCCTCGGTCAACACGCCGTTGTCCAGCAGGGCTTTAAGGTCGCGTTGGAGTGAACGGCGATTGATGCCTGGACACAGGGCCTGGTAGTCCTGAATCGTCATGCTGCCGTGTTCCATCACGTGCCCGATCGCCTTGATTTGGCGTTCGGACAATCCTCGCTCCTTGGCTATGGTCATCAAGGCGATGAACACGCTCAGGAAAAAACAGGAAGCCGCGCCCACGGCGCAGCCCGAACCGGCGGATCCGTCGATTTCGGGACAGCCACCGTCGTACGCACCGAGCCGTTGAACCCGGACCTGACCCTCGTCTGCGTCCAGTTCGACGCCCACGGCCAACCCGTATAGGACGATAACCAGTACCAAAAGACCAACATGCCGGCATTACAGGTTCCTTGCGCCTGCCTGCCGGCAGACAAGCTCGTCCTTCTCTTACTTACCCGGCGCGAGCCAGCCTTGGCGTAGCCCTGAGCCTGTCGATGGGGTTCGAAATGGCGGTAGGTCCGAGAGGAACGGGTCTGTTAACTGCCGCCTTGGGTGTGGACATCTCGACTAGCGGATGGATAATGGGGGCCGCAAATAGGAGACCAACAATGGCACTTACCGAGCAGGAGCAAATCAACTACTTGGCCAATGTTGTTGCTCTGGCCCATATGGATGCTTCGTTATCTCCCAAAGAGATAACGGCTATTGAGGAAGTACGAATTGCTCTTGGCGCGAAGAAGGGCATTCTCAATGCGGCGACGAAGTCTGTCGAAAGCGGGGGATACATCATTGCGCCGATTGGAGACTTTGCGACTCGAATACGGAACATCGCTGACATGTTGTATGTGTGCTATGTGGATGGCAAGTTGGCAGACAACGAAAAGAAGGCAATTGTTGCTGTCTGTCGTGCGGTGGGGCTAACGCAAGAGCAGTTGAACCTGATGGTAAAGGAAGCAATCGCCCGCTCAACATCCGTCAAGACAACGTGTCCGAAGTGCGGTACCGAAGCGAGTGGACATTTCAAGTTCTGCCCGAAATGCGGAGAGGCAATTGGCAATGTCGAAACCGCTCCAGTGCCTACAGACTTCGATGTGCCGTCGAGCGGGTACGCGATTCAGTTCTGTGAGTCTACAGCCGCAGATTTCGACGCGGCACTTAATAAAGCCAAGACTGCTCCTGCGTTCACTTCATGTATCCGCAACAAGAAGACGTGGTATATGGCATGTTGGCCAGAAAAGGAATTTGCGGAAGCGTGCGATCTTGCACAATCGCTTAGGAGCCTTCGAAACAAGAAGGTATATCGTTCAGGGACCGAAGTGACGTGGAATGAGTTGTTTGGTTTCCTCTGGTGTGCCGTCGAGAGGAGTTCTGCCTACCGGCCGACCGAGTACTGCTTCGGCAAGGATGAGAACCGAATCAACCCTTGGGGTTGTCGCCAAGCCGGAATGGAATGGACCGAATGGGCGAGATGGTTCTCCTACGGCCAGTTCCACCAAGCGGGGCTGATCAAGAAATCGGCAGTGTGGGTTTTCGACAAGGCGCGCATTCGCCACGAACTGATGACCAATCTCCACGCGTGCCGACATTGCCCGCATCTGCGCACCGCGTTGGTGGAAGCGGTTCTCAATGCCATGCCGAACGAGGTTCAAGTGACAACCGACGGTCCTTGGAAGTTCAGCCATGCCCATGAGCAGGTACCTGGCTCGATCAAGGTCGTTGAAATCGAGCAGCAGGACGGCTTCGAGTACAAGAATGAATACTTCGCGGACGGGGTGCGCCCTCGGGGGCCGCAGGCTCTGTCGGCCGTCCTTCGGAAGGCCTTTGCGGCCGCAGGTATCTCCGATATCACTGCAACAGACCTACTGAGTCGTCCCTGAAAAAGCCGCTTGCTGAATATTCGAGACCGAGGAGTCGCTACTCCTGTCGGGTAAGCGTATCCCGAAAGCCCCCTCCATAGCTTACGTCATGCAAACTCGGGCATAAATGGAGGTT
>JAAYCU010000281.1 GCA_012729595.1 Phycisphaerales bacterium | reverse complement strand
TTAAGGGCCCTGCGGAGCGGGAAAGCCTGGTGGGCTCACGACGGCCGACGACTGAATGTTTATCATCCAGTGCCAGACTTGCAAAGCGGCTGGTTGTCGCCATAATGATCCTGCAGAATGTATGTCACGCCCGAGAATGATTATTGAGCGGCGACAAGGCCGTAACTCGGTGATCGAAACTATTTGTGCATGGTAACTTATGTGACTTTCGCAGAGGCGTGCTTTCAGCCGCTTATTGAGTAGAGGCCACACGCAATGAAAGTGTTAATGATATCCGCGGCCACACCGGACACCTTCTGGAGCTATAAGCATGTCTTGTCTTTTATCTCGAAAAAGGCATGCTTTCCGCCGTTGGGTCTGTTGACTGTGTCGGCTATGCTCCCGGAAGATTGGGATCTCAAGCTAATCGATCTAAATATAACCTCGCTCACCGAAGCACAGATCGCGTGGGCGGATTATATTTTCGTATCCGCCATGCTTATCCAAGCCGATTCCGCGCGGAAAGTCATCGCCCGGTGCCATAACCAGGGCAAGACAGTTATCGCGGGCGGTCCCCTGTTCACCACGGGGCACGCGGGTTTTCCTGAGGTCAAGCACTTCGTCCTCGGCGAGGCGGAGAATGTCATGCCCGAGCTCGTGGCCGACATGATCACCGGCGACCTCAAGGCGCTCTACCACCACGATGAGCGGCCCGACATCAGGTTGACCCCGGCACCCCGCTGGGATCTGATTAAGTTCAAGCATTACGCCCTCATGCCGCTGCAGTTCTCGCGCGGCTGTCCGTTCAACTGCGAATTCTGCGACATCATCGTGATGAACGGACGCATTCCCCGCCTCAAGACCAGCGAACAGATTATCCGCGAACTAAACAGCCTGGTGGATGCCGGCTGGAGAGATCCTGTGTTCATCGTGGACGACAACTTCATCGGCAACAAGGCGCAGGTTAAGGCGTTTCTCCGCGAACTTATTGCCTGGAAACATCGCCGCGGTATCACCCTGCAATTCACTACCGAGGCGTCGTTGAACCTGGCGGACGATCCGGAGTTGTTGGATCTAATGGTCCGTGCGGGCTTCAAGAAAGTCTTCGTCGGGCTTGAGACTCCGCAGGAGGAAAGCCTGCTTGAGTGCGCTAAGACCCAAAACGCGAATCGCGATATGCTGACCGCGGTTAAGACGATCCAGAAGGCGGGCATAGAGGTGATGGGTGGTTTCATTATCGGCTTCGATAGCGACCAGCCGAATATCTTCGAGCGCCAGATGAAGTTTATTCAGGAGGCTGGAGTCGTGACTGCGATGGTCGGCCTGCTCCAGGCCCTCCCGGGGACGCAACTTTTTACGAGGTTGAATAACGAAGGCCGCATCCTACATGACGCAAGTGGAAACAATGTCGAGGTCAGCCTGAACTTTGTCCCCAAGCTGGATCGCGCTATATTGATTGATGGCTACCGTTCGCTGGTTAAGCGCCTCTACACCCCGCAGATGTACTATCAACGAATCCTTACATTCCTCCACACGTATCGCCCGCAAGGACAGCCGATACACCGGTCCTGGAGTGACACCAAGGCCTTCTTGAAATCGCTATGGATCATGGGTGTCCAGACCCGCGGCCGCCGTGAATACTGGAAGTTCTTCACGAAAACGCTGCTGTTCCACCGCCACGCATTCCAGGAAGCGATGACCCTGGCGATCATCGGATACCACTTCCGGCGTGTTGCATCGTCTTTATAGGTCAAAGATGAACCGACCGAACGACCCGCCACCGAAGTAGCCGGAAGAGTATGGGACTCGCCGGTCTAGCAGTGTACGAAATATATCTGTACCGTATATCAGGATGCTACGTTTATAATCCACGGCTAACCAAGTGGGTCACGACACCTTGGATAGCAAAGTCGCTTTCCGGGTCTATCGCCATGGGAGGGATGGACGGATTATCGCCACGCAGGATAACCCGCGCGTCCCGGTCATGCTGTTCGACAAAGATGCGTTTGAGAGTGGGCAGACCATCAACCAGGCAGGCGCATATCTTGCCCTGAACGTGTTCCGGATTAACCCCAGGGCGATACTCCACAAGAACCAGATCGCCGGGCTTGAGCGTAGGTTCCATCGAATCGAAACTCAGCCGCAAGCAATACCGGTTCGGAGCCCACAGATGACGCAGGACCGGAAACAGCTCCACCTCCTCCTGAGTTTCAGTAGGCGGACCGGCCGGAATGGATCCGAACAGTGGCAGATCACGAGTATCGAGCGGTTGCGGCGCGTCGTGATCGGGGCCTTCGCCGATAAGCACGGCCGAAGGTACTGCAAGAGCACCGGCAAGAGCCTTCAGGGACGCAGGCGAGGGTTTGCGCTTACCCCGCTCGATTTCGCTGAGAAACCCTTGATTGAGCTCGGCACGTTGAGCCAAGGTGGTTTGAGTCATACCGGCCTGGCGGCGGTAGTAGCGCAGACGCTCGCCGAGGGATCCGCGAAACGCTGACGGTGGTACATAAGGAACGGCCATGCTGATAATATCCAATCCAACACGTTTCAGGTCAAGGGATAACACCTGATCACATTCTAAGGCCCACCGGTTATGATAGAACCTGTAGTAATAAGGTGTTTCCGGGTACCCCATGAACCATGGTTGAATCATGAACATTGTCATTGCTCCCGATTCGTTCAAGGAAGCGCTGCCCGCGAGAGAGGTGTGCGCGGCCATAGCCCGAGGGGTTCGGCGGGCGTGGCCTAACACGCAAATCGATATGATTCCGATGGCCGACGGAGGAGAAGGCACTGTCGAAACCCTGATCGAAGCCTGTGGCGGCACACTTATGGAAACGCTGGTCTGTGGTCCGCTCGGTGCGCCGGTTACCGCACGCTGGGGGCTGCTCGGTCATCCGGAGCACACAGCCGTGGTGGAGATGGCCGCCGCCTCGGGTCTGGGGCTGGTCCCGCCAGATCGTCGTAATCCTATGTTGACAACTACCTACGGAACAGGCGAATTAATTCTCGCTGCGCTCGAGACGGGTGTCGATACTATCATGCTGGGCATCGGGGGCAGCGCAACCAACGACGGTGGAGCGGGCGCCGCTCAGGCGGTTGGGGTGCGTTTTTACGATGGGGAAGGTGGAATATGCCCGCCGAGGCTGGCCGGCGGATATTTGAATCAGGTCGCTCGAATCGACATCAGCCAGCGTCACCCACGTATCGCCCTAACCCAGATCAAGGTGGCCTGCGATGTGGACAACCCATTGTGCGGGCCGCACGGAGCGGCGGCGGTCTATGGGTCGCAAAAAGGAGCCACTCCTGAGCAGATTGCAACTCTCGATGCCAACCTTGCTCATTGGGCCGAGCTTATCCATCGCGAAATGGGACGGACAGTGAGCGATATACCAGGCGCGGGGGCCGCTGGTGGTCTGGGCGCAGGACTAATGGCCTTGTTCGATGCAAAATTGGCCTCGGGAATCGAACTGGTCATGGAGGCCGTAAGACTGGCGGAACGAATCGCGGCGGCCGATCTGGTAATTACCGGAGAAGGTCGGATCGACCGGCAATCGATGATGGGCAAGGTGATCTCCGGGGTTGCCCGAACTGCGAAAGACGCCGGGGTACCAGCTATCGCCTTGGTCGGATCGATCGGCGAGGGAGCAGAGGCGACACTCGAAATCCTGGATAGCTATCATTGTATTAATCCACCGGGGATGCCCCAGCATCAAGCGCTGGCAAGGACGGCCGAGGCCCTGGAGGCCGCTACCTGGGATGTGCTTGCCAAGAGATGACCAGGGCGGATAGCATGCCACTAGACAATGCATTGGGCCAGGGGGGTTCCATAATTGATTCTCAAGGTTCCGGTAGTTCGAGCTGGATTGTGTGATGCCTTTCTTGTCTTGCACGTGGTCACACATATAATGCCACCGGCTATTGTGGCGAGTTATGATTGAGATGGTGCGATGGGTGTACTAGTTGATATTCCTGATCTTGGGCGGTTGTCGGATGAATCCGGATGTATCCCACTGGAGCGTTCCAGTGAAGGGAAGTTTCGTGTAGGCCACGGTGGAGTGGCTTCGATTACGGCCACCGGAGACCGAAAAGTCGAGTTTATCGCCTTTGCCGAACATGCTCTGGCATTGGTCAAGTCCGCGATGGGTTACCCGGCCTACTATCCGGTTCACCCCGTACGGATAGAAAAACCCGTGCGGGCCGTCCTCATGGACCTTGACGGTACCAGCGTCCGGAGCGAGGAGTTCTGGATCTGGATTATTCAACAGGCGACCGCCAGCCTATTGAACAATCCCCATTTCGAACTTGAACAGGAAGATCTGCCCTACGTTTCCGGACACAGCGTTTCCGAGCATCTGCAATACTGCATTCGCAAGTATTGTCCGGACAAAACCGTCGAACAGGCCCGACTATTTTACTTCGAGCACACCGAACGCGAGATGCAGGCCATTCTTGAAGGCCGAGGGCGGGCTGGAGCATTCAAGCCGTCTCCCGGATTAAAGGATTTCCTGCTCGCGCTCAAGGCGATGAACATAAAAATCGGGCTGGTCACTTCCGGACTCTATCAGAAGGCCTGGCCGGAAATCCTCTCCGCCTTCCAAACGCTGAAATTAGGAGATCCCAAGGAATTCTACGATGCGATTATTACCGCCGGATTCGCCATCCGCCGCGGTGAAGTCGGCACCCTGGGTGAATTGTCACCCAAACCGCACCCATGGTTATATGCTGAAACCTGTCGCGTTGGGCTGGGAATTGATTTTACCGACCGCCACCATGTGATCGGCATCGAAGATAGCGGAGCGGGAGTCTGCTCCATCCGACTGGCAGGTTTTGGTGCAATCGGGTTCGCCGGAGGCAACATAATTGACAGCGGCACGAAACAACTCTGCAACCATTATTGCGACAACTTTGAGCAGATTCTCGATATTATCAAATAGCAAATAATGAGGTTAGCTGCGATATGCCGCATCTAGAGCTGGATGCATGGAGCATCTCTACATAGATACTTTAACAAAGTCATTTACCATTAGCGAGACAAGAGTTGTCTCGTTACATGCTTTAATTTGACACCTGTCGTCTGGGCATGGTCGCATCACCGACCGCCCCGCCGATCGCGGAGATCGCTGCCGCACGCTCCGCTAATTTCTGTTTCATGAGTCGGCCGACTTTAAATTTAACGGTGCGTTTGGAGGGAACCGAAACCCGTTCCAAAGTCTTGGGATTCTGAGCGGTGCGCGCAGCGCGAACCTTGCTCTCGAATACACCGAAGTCTCGAAACTCCAAACGGTTGCCGCT
>JAAYCU010000280.1 GCA_012729595.1 Phycisphaerales bacterium | reverse complement strand
GGAGAGGGCCAACGGCGACTGTGTATTTCTGACCACCGACAGCAACGGCCATCGCGGATGCGGCATTTATCCGGTGCGGCCGCTGCAATGCCGCACCTGGCCCTTCTGGTCCCGCAATTTGAAATCGCCGGCCCACTGGCGCCAGGCCGGCGAAAACTGCCCGGGCATGAACAACGGGCGGGAATACGACTTCGAGCGGATCGAGCAAATCCGGCTGCAAAAGTCGTGGTAACCGCGCCGCGAGGCCGTCATCCCCTTGTACTCGAACGTCGATAAGCTCAACCTTGCAACTCTCACCGAAACCGCCGCCCGACAGGACGTGACGACGGCCATGGAAACGTTCTATCGGCAACTTGACCGGGAAATCGCGGAGTACAACCCCATCTGCCATAATCGCGGCCTGTGCTGCGATTTCGAGCGGTGGGGCCACCGTCTTTATGTTACCACTCTGGAAATCGCTTACTTTCTGGATAGCCTCAAGACGTTTCCGGCCATCAACGCGGATCGCTGCCCGTTCGCGATCGACGGCCGCTGCACGGCCCGCCCGCGCCGCCCGATGGGCTGCCGGATTTTCTACTGCGATCCGACCGCCGCCCATTGGCAGGGCCCGCTCACCGAAACATACCTCGCCCGCCTGCGCAAGCTACACACGGATTTGAAGGTACCTTACCTGTATGTGGATTGGATGGCCGTCCTGCGGCGCATGACGATTACGTCCGCGACTTGAGAAGAGCCAGCACTCGATTGAATTCGTTAACCAACCATTCCTGGTGGGATGCGGACCGAGCATATCCGAAGCGGGTTCTCTTGTTTCCAAGAAAAAACTTGCAGACATAGACAGGATTCTCGTCTTCCGCGTACATAGCCTACTCAAGCCAAAGCTCGTGGCGATAAACAGGGAGTCCTTTCGTGTACATGGCTTTGTGTACCCTTCGCCTCGCGTTTCGCCGGCCCGGAGGTCACGTTATGCTATCCGCGATCTCCGTTTCGATAAAGATCCGCCTCACGGATTCTCGCGAGCGACCAGCTTAAGAAGGTCGCCCAGGTATTCCGTAACCGGGGTGATTTCCGGAAAATCGTCGCCCAACTCCGCACGCAGGCGAGCGTTGTCGTAGACCACATCCATGTTCAAAAACGGCAAATAGTAGCGGAAGGTGGAAAACAGCTTGCGCTGCTGGGCCGCGCCCAGATACTGACGATGCTTCTCCTTGGTCCACTCGGAGGGGGGAGTCAAGATCAGCGGTTCGACGCGTTTATAGAAAGTATCCAGAAAAGCGGACACCGGTCCGCACATTGAAGCCGCATCCGGCCCAGCCGAAACATTATAGCAATCGTGCTTAAGTTGAGGCTTTTGCAACAGTCGCATGATGGACTCGGCCACAAAGGCTACCGGAACAATATCCACCCGCGAATCGGGATCGACCGGAAGGGCCGCGAACTCCCGCAAAAGGGGTACAAACCATACAATCGCCCGGGCGAACTTACGCGCCGAAATCCCCGCGCTAAGCGTAATTGACGGCCGCAGGATCAGGCAGGGTTCGCCGGAATCGCGTAAAACTCGCTCGGCCATCGCTTTGGAGCGGGTGTATTCGTTATGGTGTCCGTTGTCCAGATCGTAACCGTCGTCTTCTCCGAGGCATTGATGACTGACCGCCCCACAACTGGTCGCCGTGCTGAGGTGCACAATTAAAGGCCGACGTTCACATCGGCGGGCCAGGTCGATCAGGTTATGCATTCCAGTAATATTGGTCTCCCGGCACCGTTCATCGTGGATAAACGACAACTCCGAAGCGCAGTGAATGATCATATCCACCGACTCGGCCACCTGAGATTCATCTTGATCGGACAACCCGAAACGGGGGGAGGCGACATCGCCGGTGACAGGTTCCAGACTCCGACCCTGGCGATCCGTCCGGTCGTCCGCACTGAATCGCAAACGCTCGATGAGTCGGGCGCGCGCATCGCCCATCGGGTTTGGTCGAATCAAGCAGAAGACCTTACCAACCTCATGCCCCAGTAATCGCCGAACCAATTCACCGCCGATCAGCCCCGTGACCCCGGTAATCAGGATATTCGTGTCTTTCGTGAGCAGTCCGGCTCCAGTCCCCTTTGTGCGATGTTTTGGGTTCGGCATCGCCACTGAGCCCCTATTGGCAAGCGACCGGCCTTCCGAGTCGCGGGTATGCTCAGATCGATTCGTAGTCACAAAGCTATCCATGGCTTTTCCATTCATCAGGGAAACCTCCGAACGACTCGCGATAGGGCAGACAATTGCCTTACACTATCCGGGCACGGTTCCGCCGTGCTGACCGATGCGGTAACTCCCGCGAGCCAACCGTGTGTTTGATAAGTCCTCAGGCCACTTGGCCAACGTCAAGGTCGCGTCGGTTCCCTGGCTGCCCAACCTAGGCCATTTGGAATGACAGACCCTTATTTCCCCCCTGCCCCCTTCTGCCCATGATTGTATTGTTAAACAATTAACCGTCCTAGCCGCCGTTCGTCTTTGTCGCCCCTCAAGCTTCCGGCTAGTCGAGGCTTTCTCGAATCGCGGTTAATCAGTTTTCCCCAGGACGATACCGAGCCAGGCGGTCGCGGATCAGTTCGGCCCGGGCTACGCTACGACCTTGGTCGTCGAGTAAATGACCGGAACGCTTCTGGAGATGGGCCGACTGGGTCGCAATGAATAACTCGCTGATCGTCTGCAGGTCGATATGCTTAACACATTCCAGCACAATACCCAACCGCAGGTGTGATAGCAGGTAGAGGGCCTCGTCCGTGCTTATGGCCCGAGCATTCTGAAGCAGCCCCAGGGCTCGCCAAACGCGATCTTGCAGAGCCGCGGACTTGTCCGTCTTGAGCATCGTTCGGGCCTGTCGTTCGTAATTAACGATGGACGGGATAACATTCATCTTGAAACTGTCCAGGATTTCCTCCTCGCTCTGTCCAAGGGTGATCTGGTTGGATACCTGGAAGAAATCGCCTATCGCCTCGGTGCCCTCTCCGTATAGCCCCCGCACCGCCAGGCGCATGTCACGAGCGGCCCGGAACATCTTTTCCAGTTCGTTGGTCAATTTGAGGGCAGGCAGATGGAGCATAACCGAGACCCGCAGGCCCGTCCCCACGTTCGTCGGGCAGGCGGTCAGGTAGCCGTACTGTTTGTGGAATGCGAAATCCACCGCCGGTTCGAGCGTACGATCGACCAGCATGATCTCGTTCCAGGCCTCGTCCAGGTTCATCCCCCGGCGCAAGACCTGCATGCGCAGGTGGTCTTCCTCGTTGATCATAAGCGAGAGAGTTTCCGTCGGACTGATGGCCACACCCCGGCAGCCCTCGCCATCGGCGTGTTGCCGGCTGATCAGGTGCCGCTCGACCAGCAGTTGCCGATCCACCGGTTCGCTTTTTTCGATATTGACGTAAAAGGTCTGCCGGCCGAAATCGCAGGCGTGGATAGCCTGAAAGAGCAACTGCTCGATATTCCGCCGCTGCTCGGCGGTGGCCCGACTCAGGAAAGGGAAACCTTCCACGTTGCGGGCCAGCCGAACCCGCGAAGAAATTACCACATCGCCCATCGGCCCGCCGCCGGCCAACCACTCGCCGCTGGACTGCAACAGATCGTCGATGGTCATGGCCGCTTCAACTCCTCAAGCCGGTCGCGCAGCTTGGCGGCCTGCTCGTAATCCTCGCACTGGACGGCCTCGCGGAGTTCCCGCTGCAGCCGTTGGCGCTCCTGCTGGACCGGATCGACCTCGATCACCTGACCCGGAGATTTACCCGCATGGCGAACATGTCCGTCCTGAGCCCGGGCGATCAAGGCTTCCAGCGGCTGCTCGAAGGCGTCGTAGTCGTGCGGGCAGCCTAGCAGACCCTGATTACGAAATTCCATGAAAGTAATGCCGCATTCTGGACATTTAAGATGGGCCATGGCCTGCACGCTACTCTGGGAGGCCAAAAAAGAATTTAATACGTCGTTAAGCGACACATTCTGCTTGACGGCCACCCCTTCCGCGGAGGCGCACTCCTCGCATAGGTGCCGCTCGTGTTTTTCGTCCTTGAGCAGATCCGTCAAGTGAACAGTGGCGGTACGTTTTTTGCACATCTGGCAGAGCATGGGGCAACCTTTTACCCGTTCCGGCCGTTTCGAGTCAATTCTAGAATCTCCTTTATCTATCGTCAAGCTAGTGGGCCGATTCCAAACAAACCGGCGGTTTCCCCACAAGATATCTTGCTTCGCTGAATACGAGCAGCAAACGGGGAATGACATGCGCGAGTCTCTGGGTTGAGATGTGCATATAAGAAACCTTGGCATTAATGGGGAGTACAAAATGGATAAACATATTTCGTGAAGCGGGCAATCCAAAGAACCGCGCCGCCCTGAATGGTCTCCCCCGGTCCGGAAGTTCCCTTGCCAAAACATAAGTCAGCCCCGATAATCTGACGCAGGATTGTACTATCAATGAATAACCCTTAGTTGGAGCTTATACAATGTCACGAAACCATCTCGTACCGATCTGGATTCTTGCGCTCATCATGGTTTCTACCGGCTGGAAGGTCACATCGGCCCAGGAAGACGATACGCCGACCGAGGACACGCAGGCTGCACCCGGGCTTCCCCAACTACTCGGAAACTGGAACATCTTGCTCACGGATACAGCCCAAAACACGTTACACTGCTGGCTGGGCATCACCGAAATTGACGGAAACCTCACCGCCCGCTTCAATGCCTGGTCCGGAGGTCTGCATCAGGTTCCCGCGGAGTACAAGGACGGAAATATCTCTTTCGCTATTCAAACCCGGAATAAAGGCAGGGATGGAACAGACTACTGGGTTGGTACGCTCAAACGTGAGGAACGCCAGGGGCCTCGGGCAAATCGAACCATTTATATCATCGAAGGTACCACCCGTTTCGAGCAAGACGATCAAGTCCGTTCCTGGACGGCCCGGCCACAAGTCATCCGCGTGAACCCGACCGGAACCTGGAGCATCGATTCCATAGAGGGGCTGCCCCAGGCGGAGCGCAAGCTGCTGATCAAGCGGGAAGGCCGGCAGATCACGGGCCGCTTTATCGACAATTCGCGTAGCGAAACGCTTGAAAACCCCAGGGTCCGCCGCGGCGAATTGGTGGCCACGGTCCCGATGCGCGGTACCGACCAGGAACCGACCCCGCACACCTTGCGGGCCACGATAAAGGGCGATGTTCTCGAAGGAGCTTTTATCGCTGGAAAGCAACGATATGCTTTCACCGCCCGGCGAGACCGGCAATGGGAAACACCGATCGAATTGTTCAACGGTCAAAATCTCGACCACTGGATAATGAATACCGGACAAGATATCCGGGAATCCGCCTGGCAAATCGTGGACGGCGCATTATGCATGCCCAAAGTGGGCGAGAATATAATGACCAAGCAGAAGTACGACGACTTCAAAATCGATCTCGAATTCAAGGTGCCCGAGAAAGGAAACAGCGGTGTGTATTTACGAGGACGGCACGAGGTCCAGATATCCGACAGTTTGGGCAAGCCCCTGAACCCCGGATCCTGCGGAGCCATTTACGGCCGTATTACTCCGACGACCGATGCGTGCAAAGCGCACGGAGAATGGCAGAGATTAGAAGTTACCCTGATCAGTATGTATGTGACGGTGAAACTCAATGAGCAAACGATAATCGACAACATATTGATCGAAGGCATGACCGGCGGAGCTCTCGACAATGACGACAATGCTCCCGGCCCGATTTATCTGCAAGGCAACCATAGCCCTGTTTGCTATCGGAATATCCGTATAACCCCAGCCAAGGCTCCGGTGGCACCGGAAGACTTTAAATAAGCTCGGATCGTAAGGCTCGTAATAGGCATACGGCCTTACGTACATAAATTTATTTAGCCATAAGGCAATACCTAGAAAAGACTTAAGACACCTAGCGCAAGGCGGGTGGCAAATTCCGTTAACCTAACACTTGCCAAACATCCGATCGTCATTATACTGGCGAAAACATTGATTGGATGGCTACCGTTTTCAAGGCGGAAAACATGAGTGACAAAAGCGCAGGCAACCGGGAACAGGCTTTGGACCGGGCGTTAGCCCAGATCGAAAAGAGTTTCGGCAAGGGGTCGATCATGAAGCTGGACGAGAATCGTCCGGCAGTGCGTGACGGCCTGAGTACAGGAGCGCTGTCCCTGGATTTGGCTCTGGGCGGTACGGGTATACCGCGGGGACGGGTCGTGGAGTTTTTCGGTCCCGAGTCGAGTGGTAAGACCACGTTGGCGTTGCACGTGGTGGCCTCAGCCCAGCGGGCCGGAGGGGTGGCCGCCGTCGTCGATGCTGAACACGCCCTCGATCCAACCTGGGCAAAACGCTGTGGAGTCAAGCTGGACGAACTACTGGTCAGCCAGCCGGAATCCGGTGAGCAGGCCATGGATATCGTGGAAATGCTGGTCCGTTCCGGCGCAGTCGACTGCATCGTGGTGGACTCGGTTGCCGCTCTGGTTCCCAAGGCGGAGCTGGAGGGTGAAATGGGGCAGTCCCACGTCGGCTTACAGGCCCGGCTAATGAGCCAGGGACTGCGCAAGCTGACCGGCATCGTAGCAAAAAGCCACTGTCTGGTAATTTTTATCAACCAGATCCGCGAGAAGATCGGGGTCATGTTCGGCAACCCGGAAACCACGCCCGGCGGCCGGGCCTTGAAATTCTATGCTTCGATCCGCCTCGACATTCGCCGCATTACCACGCTTAAGGAGGGCGATACGGCGGTCGGCAACCGGGTGCGTGCCAAGGTGGTCAAGAACAAGGTGGCCGCCCCCTTCAAGTGGGCGGAGTTCGATATCATGTTCGACGGTGGCATCAGTACTGAAGGTGACCTTCTGGATATGGCCGTCGAGGACAACTTGGTTGAAAAAACTGGGGCTTGGTTCAGTTACGGATCCGCCCGACTCGGACAGGGGCGGGAAAACAGCAAGATGTTCTTGCGGGACAACCCCGACCTGGCCGTTGAACTCCGGCAGAAAATCATGACCAAGCGCGGCCTTAATGACACCGGAAAGCAACCCCCCCAGACCGGCGAGGCAGAAGAGAATACAACGGTAAATACGCCTGCCGCGTCCGAGGCAAAAAGCAAATCCTCGGCGAAAAAAGCAAAAAGCCGACGTTAAACCACCGTATTTCGCGTTTCAATCTGAACGGACGCCACGGCTCCCCCAAACGCGGCGAACACGCGAAAAAGTCCGGGGCAAAGCCGCAAATAACGGACCGTTTAGAATAATCCTTCCGCCCTCTTAGCGTATTGCGCCGAGAGATTCCAGCAGAGAAATCGCTTTCTGGATGTCCGCGAAGCGTTCGTTGCCGGCCTCGCGTTCAATGACCAGCGGACCGGCGTAACCGATTTCGCGCAGCTTGTCGACCACGCCCGGGATATTCGCGTCACCGGTGCCGAGTACTACATCCTGGCCCCAGTCTATGCCGGGCTTGTCCGCCCATTTACCGTCTTTCATGTGGACGTGTACGATTTTGTCCTTGAGGATATCAACGGCCTCGACAGGCTCGCCGACACCGTAAAGAACCATGTTGGCCGGATCAAAATTGACTCGGATATTGGGTAGGCCAACCGCGACGATGAAGGCGGACAAGGCATTGGCCTGTTCCTGCCCGGTTTCCATAAGCAAGGTCAGGCCGCGCTCGCCCAGTGCGTCGCAGATTCGTTTTAATCGATCAACCATGACCGCGTATTGCGGGTGGCTATGGTCATGGGGCACGAATCCGACGTGGGTAGCCAGAAACTCAACACCCAGTTCCTGATTTATATTCGCCACCGCCACGGTTTTGGCATAGCGTTGCTTCCAGGTCTCGTCAGGCATATACCCACCACTGCGTGCAATCGTTTCGATAGTGGTATAGTCCTCGCCTAACTCGCCGAAGCCCACACAGGTGGCACTAACCTTCAACCCACTGCCCTTGACCGAGGAAATAATTTTATCCGGGTCGGCCAGATCATTGGCGCCCATGAAACCAACTTGCACAAGTCGAAGGCCTAGTTCATTCTTGATGACCTTCAGGTTCTCGCCAAGGTCGGGAATTTGCAGAGACCAGGTTACCGCACCGATCTGATATGGCTTCATCTCGAAACTCCTTGGAACAAGATTATGGGTATCCAACTTCCTTCGTCGTCAACAACCACTCGGCTACGTAGATGCCAGAGAGAACAAGGTAGATCGCAACAGAGAAAGCAGATCGCGATCAGGCTTGTCTCTCCGTCCCTTGCCCAAGCGGCAATCCTCATCCTCTGACGGCAGTGCCTTTCGCTCCGCCTGTGCTTCGCCGCAGTTGTCCGCAGGCCGCGTCGATATCCAGACCTCGGCTCTTGCGCACATGCACATTGACCCCGCGTTCACGTAACTGCTGGACGAACCAGTGAGTCGCGGAACTGTCCGGGCGTTGAAAATCCAGTCCGGGAACGGGATTATACCGAATCAGGTTTACATTGCAGCGCATCCGCCGGCAAAGAGTTACCAGGCGATGGGCATGCTCGACCTTATCGTTGACCCCGCCGAGCAGAAGGTATTCGATGGTCACTTCTCGGCCGGTAGCCTTGAAATAGTCTCGGACGGCCTGAACCAGCTCATCGATTCTGGTATTTTTCGCCCAGGGAATGAGTTCCTGGCGTAATTCGTCGGTCGGAGCATGGAGAGAAATCGCCAAGTTAATCTGAATATCCTCGGCGGCCAGTTGGCGAATCTGCTTAGGCAAGCCGACCGTGCTTACGGTAATCTTGCGAGCTCCGATATTCAGACCCCAATCGGCATTAATGATACGAATAGCCTTTATTACGTTGTTATAATTGGCCAGTGGCTCGCCGATCCCCATGACCACGATATGGCTCAGCCGCTGCCCCTGGCTTTCGCTTAGCCGTGCGAGGGTGAGCGCCTGCTCGACTATTTCTCCGGCTTTCAGTTGCCGTTGGAGCCCGCCATGTCCGCTTGCACAAAAGACACAACGAACCGGACAACCGACCTGGCTCGATATACAAGCGGTCTGTCGCCGGTCATCGGGGATTAATACGCATTCAGAGGTCGCCTCGTCCGGCCAGCGGAGCAGGAGTTTCAGGGTATGGTCGGTAGCCTCCCTACGGTCGGCCGGTACGGCAGTGGTAACCATCCAATGTTCCGCCAACTGCTGGCGCAACGGCTTGGACAGGTTGCTCATGGCCGAGAAATCGCCCCCCCCATGTTTGTAGACCCACTCAAAAACCTGCTTGGCCCGGTAGGCGGGCAAATTCTGCTCGTCACAATAGGCGGCGAAATCCTCCAACGTCACTCCGAGCAGATGTTTTTTTTCCGATTCGATTGCCATAGCGAATCACCTTATTCCGCCCCGTAACGAAAAGCAATATCACGACGCACCGGAGGCGAAACCATTGCTCCCGCCGCGCTTGCCCTATACCCATATCCATAGGGATCGACACCCTCAAACGCACTACCGTTCACCGACCTGCCAAGGCCAGCAAACCGCGTCGGGCGGGTTGGCTAGGGCCGCTTATAGTGTAAGGTACTACTTGGCTCGTTCGATGTAATCGCCGGTACGGGTATCCACGCGGACAACCTCACCAACGTCGATAAAGGCCGGCACGCGCACCTTGGCGCCGGTTTCAAGGATCGCCTCTTTAGGTTGGTTCGTGGCGGTCGCTCCTTTAATGGTCGGCGGGGTTTCGGTGATGGCCAGTTCCACAACGGCCGGCAGGGTAGCGTTGACCATTTTACCGTCAACCAGATCGCAGGTTATCCGGATGTTCTCTTTGAGGAATTGGATCGCGTCGCCGAACAGGTCGCCGGGAACCGGGATCTGATCGTAGGTTTCCACATCGGCCAGGATGTAATCGTCGCCGCTGCGGTAGAGGTATTCGTATTCCTTATTCTGCACGAAGGGAGTCTCGAAAGGCTCATCCACCCGCGAACGATAATCGATAATCTGGCCTGTCTGGAAATTCTTGAGCTTAAGCTGGATATAACTGCGCTTGTTGCCCTTCGCCACGTGGGCCGATTCCTTGACGGAGTACAGCTTACCCTCGAAGACGATCACTTTTCCCGGACGCAAGTCGCTGGCTTTGAGCATACGAGGCTATCTCCCGCAATGGCGCCGCCTTGGCGGCGTTCCCTACTAAATATCGCCCGGATTCCCCGAAATGAAATTCAGGAAATCACGGGCGTAAGACAAAAACCGTCTTAACCGTGGCGCTAAATGTAGTTTTGCATAAGGTCGTGGCTTCGTCAACACCCCCGCACTATTTTTTGCAATCCCGAGGTCTTACAGTGCGGATAGAAGCGGCTGATGGCGGCGCCTGAGAATCGTCCCACCCGCGTCCCCTGGTCCGCGCTAGCCAACTACTGGCCTATGCCTTCGGGGCATGGTCGCCGGTTGCCTCCTTGATTGCGGCACTGCCAGATACGCGACAAATGCTCACGACCGATAAAATACCAAGGGGCCATTCAACTGTTAGAAGAACGGCAGACCGATAAAGAAGCTGAAGATTTGCGTATCATCGTCGCCGCCCTTGGAGATCGGGGCGGCCAAGTCGAATTCCATCGGTATAGTGCCGAAGATCGGCAAGGTTAAACGAATACCGCCGCCGATGGACATCCGCCACGTCGAGATTCCGAAATCCCGCTCGACCGTGCCCATGTCGGTAAAGAACACTCCGCGGATCAGGTCGGTATACAGCGGAAAGGAATATTCCGCGCCGCAAAGGGCCATGAAATCGCCGCCTACCCGGTTGTTCCGCAGTCCATCGCGCGGGCTGATCCCCCGATAATTGAACCCGCGCATCGACCCGATACCCCCTGCATAGTACCGCTCGAAAACCGGGGCGTCACCAAGAATCTGGTTGACTTCACCACGAGCGGAGACCACGCTCTTACGATCGTTCTCGTCCACGAAGACCGTCCAATGCTGGACATAATTCGCTCCCAGCTTGGCGTGATAGAAATCGCCGCCCATCGCACCAGCCTGTTCCCACGAGGCGCGGAACCGGTGCCCCCGACTCGGGGTGAAACGACTGTCGGTCGTATCATGCACCAGTGATAATCTGGCCGTGGACAGGTAATTTCCGCCATCTACGTCACGGATGTCCTTGGCCGCAAACGCCTGACGGTCCTTAACGTTGACATACTCGGCCCGAAAGGCCACCTCACCGGCCCAGCCTTTCAGGAAACCGTCCTCGAACCGTTTGTCAAAACTGAAAGTGGTGCCCACTCGCTGCTCGGTGTATCCATCCCGATCACGATCGAACAGATAGACCCCCGCCCCAAATCCGATCGGCTTGTCCATCAGGTACGGTTCACGGAAGTCGACACGAAAGCTGTTCAACTCCGTGCCCGGGTTGAGCGAAATACGCATGGTCTGCCCGGCCCCGCGGAAGGCCCGCCCGCGGAAAAACTCCCCCCAACTTTTCGGCCAGTCGGTGATATCGAAATTGGTATTCTCCAGAGTAATGTTCCCGATAAGACCGCTATTACTGCTCGCTCCTACCCCGGCGATAAACTGCGTAGTCTGCGGATTTTCCTCCACCGTCACCAGAACGTCGCGCACACCCTGCTCATCGCCAACCGGCTCGATAGTCGCCGCAGTAAAGAGCCCCGTGCCCTTGAGGCGGTTCTCCGCATCCTGGGTCTTGGTAATGTCGTAGATTTCCTCCGGGTAAAACCGCAACTCCCGACGGACGCACTTTTCCTGGGTATGAGCATTACCCCGCACCTGAATGTCACCGATATTGAACGGTTGTCCCTCCGCGAACGCCAGAGTAACCACGACCTGCCCCGGCTCGGCCGCGAATACCCAACTCGGTACAACGTGCGCGTAGATATATCCGTGCGAGCCGTACAGAGTGGTAAGCCTCTTCACGTCCGCCTGCAAGCGGGCATCCAATAGCGGATCGCCTACCTTCAGAATCATCTCCGTAAGTAGCTCTTCTTCGGTAAAAACGTTAAACCCTTGTAACCGAAGCTCACCGACCAGGTAGCGTGTGCCCTCATTGACCTGAAAAACCACCACGAGTTTCTCGCGAGCCACATCCTCGAATTCCGATCGATAGCCGACCTCGGCGTCCAGATAGCCCCGGTCGCGGTAATACTTCTGGACGGCCGCCGCATCGCGAACCGCCCGATCCGGATCGAAATCGCCTGCCCGAAAGATCGGCAAATAAGGCTTGGTCGCGACCACCCCTTGCAACTCTTGTTTCGAGAAAACGGTGTTCCCCTCGAAACTCACCTCACGGACCCGCACCCGCTGGTTCTCGACGATCAGATAAACCACCCTCTGCTCGTTCTCGGCCAGCTTCTCGTCGAAGGTCACTTCCACGTAGGCGTAACCCTTCTCCTTGTACAGCCGCTCGATCGCTTCCTGCCCCTGGCGAACCATGAAAAGGCTCAGAGGATCGCCGGCGGCAAAGGGCAAAGCCTCATCGAGCTTCTTGCGTTTGAACGCGTAAGCCCCTTCATAATCCACGGACAGAATGGCTTGACGCTCGACCAGGGTGTAGGTCAACACAATCCGCCCATCGAGCAGTTGCGGCTCGGCCCGCACGTCGTAAAACCGCCCCGTCCGCAGCAGCCGACCGCGGTCCCCCTGGACCTCTTCCTGGGCGTAGGCCTGGCCGGGTTGGGCGCGCAATTGGTTACGAACGTAACTTTCATCCACCCGCTGCAGCCCGACAATCTTGACCTCGCCGATAATCGTCCCGTCCAGCGGAGAATGCTCCACCACCGGCACCGCTTCCGGGGCCGGCACCGCCGGCTGGGCCGAACTCAGCGTGGGAAAACCGCCCGTCAACGCCACCGCCAGCAGCCATCGGCCAACGGAGACGCGTCGCTGTGGAAACCGCGCGAATAACAACTTCGTCCCCCTGCGAAATAAAGATAGACGTGTTGAACCCTTCATGGACCGCACCATGCCTCGGTATCATACGCCGGACCGCAAAAGTGTCAAAAAGAAAACGCCTGAAAAAACCGACCGCCTGTGAGTTTTTACCCGCCGCCCCTCTTGCGTTTCGCGCGGGCTGCCGGAACAATGCCTGCGACATGTGTGGGATCGCGGGCATTATCGACTTTTGCGGACGGGCCGTCGAACCGGCTATTCTCGAGCGTTTTCGACGCTCTCTGGCCCATCGCGGCCCCGACGACGCAGGAGACTGGAGCTTCCAGGCCCCTGGATTCTCGGTCGCCCTCGTACATACCCGGCTGGCCGTCATCGACCCGACGCCCCAGGCCCGTCAACCCATGACCAGCCCGGATAGACGGTATGCCATCACCTACAATGGCGAGTTGTATAACTACCGCACCCTGGCCCGCGAATTGCCCGGTCCACTAAAGACCACCTCGGACACCGAGGTCGTGCTGCAATCCTGTATCCACTGGGGCCCCGCCGCTCTAACCCGCTTCGACGCGATGTGGGCCCTGGCCTTCGTCGATACCGTCGAACGCCGAGGCCACCTGTCCCGCGACCCGTTCGGCATCAAACCGCTCTACTACACCGTATCCGACGACCGCCTGATCTTCGCCAGCGAACTGCGAGCTCTTCGCCGGGTGCCCGGATTGTCCCTCGAAATCGACCCGCGCGCCTTGGCCTGCTATCTCAACCTCGGATATATCCCGCATCCCCGGACCATTTACCGCGACGTGTTCAAGCTGCCGCCGGGCCATCGCCTGGATTTTGACGCCGCCGGGGTAGGCGAACCGGAGCGCTTCTTTTATCTGTCCGAGCCGCCCGCCGCGCCCCCGTCTTACCCCGAGGCCGTCCGCGAGCTGCGCGGCCGCATCGAATCCGCCGTCGCCGCCCAGCGCGTTTCCGACGTTCCTCTCGGCGCGTTTCTTTCCGGCGGGCTGGATTCCTCGATCGTCGTCGCCTGCCTGGCCCGGGCCGCCGGGCCGCGGGTCAAGACCTTCAGCATCGGCTACCGCGAACATCCCCGCTACGACGAGACCCGCTACGCCCACCTGCTGGCCGACCGCTACGGCACCGAGCACCAGGCCTTCCAACTGACCTTCCGCGACGTGCTCGACACCATCGAGCCGATGCTCGACCACCTCGGCGAACCGTTCGCCGATAGCTCGCTGCTGCCGACCGCCCTGGTCAGCCGATACACCCGCCGACACGTGACCGTCGCCCTCAGCGGCGATGGCGGCGACGAGCTCTTCGGTGGCTACTGGCGCTATCTGGGCCACCACTACCTCCAGCGCTACCATCGCCTGCCCAAATTCATCCGGAAAGCGATCATCGAGCCGTTACTTCGCCGTCTGCCCGCCGCCCGCTCCACGCCGCTGCTCAATCGCCTGCGCCAGGCGCGCAAACTGCTCGACGGCGATTACCCCGATCCGCTCGATCGCCACCTGGCCTGGGCTCGCTACATGGATAACAACCTGGCCGTCGAATTGCTCGGCCAAAGCGCGGCCGAACAACTCGCCAGAGATTTACGGGAAATGTACCGCCGCGCTCCCGCCCAATGGTATCCGCACGGGGCGGACGGCCGGGTCGATCTTAGCCGGATTCTCCTGGCCGATCTGGCCGTCGGTCTGCCCGGGGACATGCTTTTCAAGGTGGACACCGCGAGCATGTTCCACGGCCTCGAGGTCCGCGTGCCTCTGCTGTCCGTCGAGGTGGTCAACTTCGCCGCCGCGTTGCCCATCGAATACAAGATCGCCGGATCGAACGGCAAGCGTATCCTCCGCGACGCCTTCGCGGATGATCTGCCCGCCCCTATCCTGCAACGCAAGAAAATGGGTTTCGAGGTGCCTCTCGGCGAGTTCCTGCGTAACGAGCTGCACGACTTCTATCGCGACACGGTGACGGCCGCCGCCCTGCAAAACCTCAATATCAACCCCACCGTCGCCGCCCGCCTCTTCGACGACCACCTCCACCGCCGCGCCGACCACGCCGACCTGCTCTGGTCCCTCCTCGTCCTGACCCGCTGGACCGGCGATTCCGTGTGACAGTATAATAATGTCTGGCTTTGCGATGCTTTTTTCATGAATCACAGTCTAAGGCAGGTATCTATACTGAAAGGAAACGTAATAACCGGACTGCTACCACGGTTAATCAAAATCCAGCATAGCCATCCTGAATTTTAGTCGCGTTCGCCAACGCCAAAGCGTTTCGAAGCATAAAAATACCGTACTTACGAGATAGCATCACGACAGCGGTGGCACCTTCCTGAGTCCAGTCGGCCCGCTCAATCATTGCATGCACTATGTGCTCGTCGGTTGTGTGCATACCCAGATCCGCAACGATCGCTTCGTACTCGGTTAATAACGTGTCTGTCATAACCTCATTCATAAAACTTCATCTCCGTTCATGCTACGGGCTACTTAGTCTCAAACTTGTTATCCCAGTGCCAACGCAGGCACTTAGGATCAGGAGAAAATCGTACTGGTGGAATAATTTGTTGCCCGTGACGGGCGGACACGAGATTTACGACGGCTTGATCCTTCAAGTTGCGAACTCGCTTACTGACATGCAGTATTAGGCCCAAAACAAGCGAACATTACAGGTTTCTTGGCGTGACGGCGGGCCGAGCCGTGCAGCGCGAGGATTTCCCGTATCGCCCCGTTTCCAGGTCGCCGCCGCATTTCTTCTTGTATACCAATCGT
>JAAYCU010000279.1 GCA_012729595.1 Phycisphaerales bacterium | reverse complement strand
TCCTTGCGTGCTTCACCCATTGCATTCTCCGGATTTCAGCGGCCTGAGGTTCATTTTCGCCTGTATTCATAAGGGGAATCGTCACCTCATTATACGCCGTTGTAAGTGTCATATGGGAAATCCGGGTATACACATTACACAATCAACAGGGGAGGTGCGTGTAGCATAACCCACAAGCGACCAGATGTCGAGCATCATGAACAACTAGACCTTGTTTTTTTGAATAGGTTTGATCAGTGTTGCGGAGAAGTTTGATTGGACGGCCAGGCGTCACCTTGTGCTAGATCTATATTCCTTCCGCGGTGGTTGCAATACGCTTGATTTGAGGAAAGTCTGTCAATAATGCTTGCTCTCAATCAGTGGGCAGGAAGCAACTTGACGAGCTGATCGATTTCCTCGGTAGTGTTGTATACGTGGGGGCTAGCTCGCAGGCGGCCTTCGCGCACGGTGATTACCAGTCGATATTCGTTCAAAAGGTGCTGCTGGATGTGCGTATGATCGTGCAGGTCGGAAGCAAAGCTGACGATTCCGCTGGCCTCGCCTGGTTGGCGGGAGGAAATGACGCGGTAGCCCTTGTCACGCACGCCTTCCACCAGGCGATCGGTGAGCATTAGCAGGTGGGCCGAGATTCTCGGCAGGCCGAGTTCCATAAACATTTCGATCGACGCTCCTAATCCGTAAATACCTGCCAGATTGTAGCTGCCGGTATCAAATTTCTTCGCGGAGTCGACGTATTCGAATTGGTATTTACCGAAATCGAGAGCATTCTTCATGCATATCCAACCGGCCATCACCGGCCGAAGGTGCCCGATAAGTTCGCGTCGGCAGTAGAATAGACCGCAACCTTCCGGGCCGCACAGCCACTTATGACCGTCGGCGGACAGAAAGTCGATATTCATCGCCCGTACGTCGATGGCAAAGGCGCCCAGGGCTTGGATCGCGTCCACGCAAAACAGTACGCCCTTTTCCTTGCAGATCCGTCCCAGCTCAACCAGGTCGGCTCGAAACCCGCTGGCATATTGGACCGCGGAAATACTTAGAACGCGGGTACGTGAATCGATGGCCTCGGCCAGGCGTTCAACGGGGATTCGCCCGTTCTCCTCGGGGACCATTTTAAGTCGCACCCCGTGGGCCGACAGGGCCATCCATGGATAAATATTGGCCGGAAACTCCACGTTGGTGGTCACCACGTTGTCCCCGGTGACCCAGTTCAACCCGTTGGCGACCCAGCCGATCCCCTCCGTGGTGTTTTTCACGAAGGTGATCTCGTCGGGCGCGGCGTTCAACAACCGGGCGGCGGATTTGCGAATCTGTTCGGCGTTCTTGTAGAACTCGCCCTTTATCGTCGCCGACTCCGTTACTTGCGTGATGTATTCCCGCATCGCTTCGGCGGCCGGAAGACTGAGCGGCGCGACCGCCGCATGGTTTTGAAAATTATAATGACGCGTGATTGGAAAACGATCCCGAATATCCTGCATATCCATGCCTGACTCCCTGTGTGTGCGACCGTGCGATCGTTGGCCTCCAGGTCTTCATTAGAGTGTATCTTCACCGGCAACGCATATCCATATCCATGTGTTTCTCGGACGTGATATTTCCGTTACCGACCGGGGCCTGCCTTGCAATCGTAGCCGGCCGCGCATTTTGTTTAATTCGCTGTCCGCTCTGAACGCTTGGCCGACGGCCCAATACCGGACCTTGGTAAAAATCTCCACAAAAACGCATTTATTAACATCCATCGCTTGACTTGGTTGCGCAATGTATTGGAAGTTTGGGGTGCGGGCCGATGGCTCGCGGGGAAAGCAACCAAGCCCTTGCCATTCTCGGGTCTTCGGTCTGCTCCCCAAGGGGTTACGAACTTATCTCAATCGCCGGGGAACGGGTGTCTGGTCCGGGTCCGGATCCGCTGCGCCAGAGGAGCGCGCCGATCGGGGCTACGCGAACTAGCTACCCAATAGGGGTAAAGCGATGCGAGCAGCCGCGCGCGTGCGACAGTGGGAAATGGTGGTATTTTGTGGTGCATGGATGACAGCCGCTTGCGTGCCCATGGATCAGCCCAGCGGCAGCCCGCTTCCTGATCAGGTCTTATCCGATACTCCAACCCCGCCCGGAACCGTTACAACGCACTTCCGGGAAATCGAGAGCAACGATACGTTCGAGACGGCCAATCTCGTCTCTTGGCGCAACAAGGTCAAGCTGTCCGGTACGATCTCCGCCGGACTGGATACGCCCGACGTCGATATTTATGATTTGGGATCGGTCCCCGCGGGGTATCGGGTCCGGGCCGCGATATCCTATCAGGATGGGGATGATGTCGTCATGGGCTTGTTTGATCAAGACCAGAATATGTTGGGCTTTATCAACCGGGCCTCCTGGTCCAACGGGCCGGAAGAGCTCGATCTGGTTTTGCGGGAATCGACAGATCCTTTGTATGTACAGGTGGCGGCGCGCACGGCCGTCAGCCGCAACCAATCCTATACGGTGTCCCTCACGGTCGAGGATTCCGGAGTACTCGCCTATCAGCCGCAGGTCGTGGTCCTGAATTTCCAAGGAGCGCGCAACGTCAAGATAGGT
Source organism: Phycisphaerales bacterium (assembly GCA_012729595.1). Classification (GTDB taxonomy): domain Bacteria; phylum Planctomycetota; class Phycisphaerae; order UBA1845; family PWPN01; genus JAAYCU01. Next base: position 13,880 of record JAAYCU010000279.1, on the reverse strand, counting down.
CGCCGCCCGGCGGTGGATGTACCGGCCTTTGACGCGGCGAGGATCGATTCCAGGTTCGCGGGTGAAACCGAGACCGTGATCCAAAACGTACTGGAAATGGTCGAGGAAGATTACGCGGGTCTAGATGTGTCGTTCTACCTCGCCGGCGACCGCTTCATTCCCGCCGGAGATCGCACTACCATCTATTTTGGGTACAGCGATGATCGCCTGCTGGGCCTCGCGGACAATATCGATCCCTATAATTCGAACCCGAACCAGTCGGCTATTGTTTTCACCGACGTATTCAGCCTCTTCAGCGTGTTGAACCCCACCGTCGAAAGGATTTCGCAAGCCCTGGCCAACGTGGCCAGTCATGAACTGGGCCATCTGCTGGGCTTGCGACACACGGCCGACGTGCGGGATATCATGGACATCACGGCCAGCGCCAACCGCATGCTCCACGATCAGTGGTTCTGCGACGCGCTTCTCCATGAACAGATTTTGCCGCAGGGAACTCAGAATTCCCCCAAGCTGCTCTCTTGGACGCTCGGTGGCGAGCTGCTCCCACCCAGTACTCTCAAGCAAGCCCGTCAACTCAAGGCTCCAGAGTTGCCCCCGGGAGTCGAGGATTTCTACATCGACCGGTCGCTACTGTCCTGCAGCTCGCACGATTAATGCGCATTACGCCAATCCCGAAAAGGCGCCTTCGCGTTATCTCGATGTCGAGAAAGACCTGCATCATGGCTACGCCTGGCCTCTGTGCCACGGCCACCAAGCTTGCCCGGAATCGCAAAACGGACATTTGGGTGTAGCCAGACTTCAGAACCATCAAAACGGAACCCAGAATGCGGACCTAGACGCTTATTGCGGATTCTGGCATCCAGGAAGTCCGATAATAATCGCGATTATATGCTATTAAGTTGATTACAGCCGACGATCGGTTCGGCCGATAATTATGGGGCTGAGTTCGTCCGCCGTACCTGCAAGGAGGCTATTTTTATGACGCAGCAACTGGCCCTTAGTCAGCGACTTTTTCAATGTGGTTTGCTGGTCATGTTGGGCACCGGGATCCTCTCGGCCACGGTCTGGACCGATGGGGGAGCTGCCCTCCAGATCATGATGGTGGGCGGAGCCGGCTTGACCATCGCCGCTAGGATCTGGCAAGGTCGCCTGCGCCGGCTTATACACCGATCGCGCACCTGTCCCGGTCTCGGCGGATACCCGCTGGAAAGACTCACGCGAGCCCGGACCTCCAACCGATCACGCTCTGCCGCATGATGATATTGTCGTCATAAGCCACGTATCGCGCCGTTACCCGGTCGCTCTGCGCGGTTTTTCTGCGCGGCCGGGTTCTCGTATTCACGGGATACAATGATATAATCCCGACATGGTTCTAAATCTGACGCCTGATTATCACGAAGCGGAGCGGAAATACCGGCAGGCCAGCACCACCGACGAGAAGCTGGCCGCTCTGGAGGAAATGCTCCGCACCATCCCCAAGCATAAGAGCAGCGAGAAAAAACAGTCCGATCTAAAACGCAAGATCAAGGAATTGAAAGAGGATGTTCAGCGCCCCGCAAAAAAAGGCGCGACGCTCGATCCCTATCATATTCCTTCCCAGGGAGCCGGGCAGGTATTGCTGTTCGGGCTGCCCAACAGTGGTAAATCCTCGATCGTCGGTCGGCTGACCAAGGCCCCGGTGAAAATCACCGAGTTCCCATTTGGGACGCCTCTACCCGTTCCGGGGATGGCTTTCCATGAGGATGTGCCTATCGAGCTGGTCGATCTGCCGCCGGTTACGCCTGAGCATATTCCCGGCGGGATGATCAACGCCTTGCGCAACGGTCAAGTGGTGGCGGTGGTCGTTGATCTCGCGGCATCAAGCGTGCTGGAAGATGTAGATACACTGCTGAATATTCTGACGGAAAAGGAAATTACGACCTTCGCCGGCATGGACGACGACGAAGAAGAAATGGCCATCGGCCCGCGCAGCCTGATCGTTTGCACCAAGGCCGACTTGCCCGGCGCGTCCGACAACCTCGCCGTACTAAAGGAGCTCCGCCCGGCCGAGCCGGTCATGCTGCCGGTATCGTCGGTTACCGGAGAGGGGCTTGTGGAAATGATGTGCCGGATGTTTACGATGCTCGATAGTATTCGCGTGTATTCAAAAGAACCCGGCAAGCCGGCGGACAAGAGCAAGCCATTCATTCTGCCGGCCGGCAGCACCGTGGAGGAATTGGCCCGCAGCATTCACAAGGATCTGGCCGATAAGCTGAGATTCGCCCGCGTTTGGGGCGATCATATTTTCGCCGGCCAACAGGTCCAAGGCCGCCACGTTTTGCACGACCGGGACATCGTCGAATTGCACGAATGATCGGAAAACAACCTCAACCCCGTCGTCCCCGCCCCTTGGTTTTGCGTCGGCCCTTTTTGACGATCTCGACCAGTTCCCGCGTGGACACCCTCGCCTGAATCGAGGGAACGTCCAGAGGAGAGCGGCCGTCCTGTTCCGGGGTGAGCGCGAAAGTGCTTCCGTCCTTTCGACGAATAAGCACCTTTCCGGTCGATTCTGCCCGATCCAGCACACTGGCGAGCTTTTGTCTGGCTTCGGAATAGGTGTAGACGCGCATCTCAAATCTCCAGCAGTTTGACGCCGATTTTCAACGCTGCACGGGCCAGGCCGCGATCCAGGGTCAGCAGAGGCGCGGCCCGACGAACGGCACAATCAAGAAAGTATGCATCATAAGCGTATATTTTGGTTTGGTGAGCGATGGTGATCGCCTTGCTCAGATCGACTTTCGCAAAACGCAAGGGGATGGCGTGAAATATCCTCAGTCCGCGTTGCGCCTCCGCCAAAGCCAAACGGCGCTGTTTCAGCATGGCCGAGAAGGCATTGCCGACTTCCCAGACGATTGAACCGGGGCCCACGAGGGCATGCCCTGCGGTTAATTCCACGATCCGGTCGCGTTCGGGTTCGCCGACGATGACGGCCAATAATGCCGAGGTATCGATCACAATATCCATGAACGGGTTCCTCTCAATAATTGACAATTGTACAACCGCCCAGCCGTGGAGCCAAGCACCTGCTAACGAAATGCCGGAGTGAACGAGCTGGCGCAAAGACCTCGGAAGTGGGACACTTTCCCGAACAACTCGAATCCGCTATAAACCATTTCACTACGGTCGAGCGAAACGAACACAAAACCGCATGGAGGATTGACGTGGCCCTCAAGCACAATGAGCGTTTGATCTTTCGCGGCCGGCTTTTTCCCGACGGGCGGCCGACGGTGATCGAGATCGCCGACGGGCGGATCGCCCGGATCAACCAAGTTGACGCCCTCGACGAACCCGTCGGAACGCAGCGCTGGCTTTCGCCCGGCTTTTGCGATATCCAGATTAACGGTTTCGCCGGCCGCGACTTCTGCTCGCCCGACCTCCAGCCCGAGGATGTCAAAGGTATCGCCGAGGCCGTATTTAAAACCGGGACGACGCGGTTTCTGGCTACGATCATTACCAACAGCCTGGACACCCTCTGTCATCAGGCCGCGACCATCGCCGAAGCGATGGATCGCGATCCGTTCGTCAGACGAAGCTGCGTGGGGATTCATCTCGAAGGCCCGTTTCTTAATCCGGAGGATGGGCCGCGCGGTGCCCACCCCCGAGAACATATCCGCCCACCAAGCATCCCCGATTTCGAACGGGTCCAGGAGGCCGCTCGTGGCCGCGTTGCCCTGCTGACTTTGGCTCCCGAGCAACCGGGCGCCGAGGCCCTGATCCGCCACGCGGCATCAAAAAACGTAATCGTATCGCTTGGCCATCACGGTGCGGATTGGCCGGCTATCACAAAGGCTGTCGAGGCCGGCGCCAGGCTCTGTACGCACTTGTGCAACGGCAGTCATGCCACCCTGCCCCGGCTGAATAATTATATCTGGCACCAGTTGGCTGAGGATCGCCTCTGGGCCAGCTTCATCGCCGACGGGCATCATATCCCTCCAACGACCCTGCGGAGCGTTTTTCGCGCCAAGACTCCGGCCCGCGCGATTCTGGTCACCGATGCGATCAGCGCGGCCGGGATGCCCCCCGGACGGCATCACCTTGGCCGAATGGAGGTAGAGCTCACCAAGGAGCACAAAGTAGTCCTGCCCGAAACGCCCTACCTGGCCGGTTCGGCCGCCGACATGCCTTGGACCATTCGCCATGCGATCACCGACGGATGCGTATCTCTTGCCGATGCCCTGCGCATGACCACCATCAATCCCAGAGCCCTTTTGCGCCGGTATATCCAACCATGGACCATGCGCCCGGGCGCTGAAGCCGACCTGGTCGAGTTCCTCTGGCGGGCGGAGCCGGACGGCTTGAGCGTGCGTCAAACGATCCTCGGTCCATATTCTGGGGTTAACGGCGCTTGATACGAACTGGTGGTTGACTCTACAATGTAATGTACCACGGAGTAGCCGCCGTTGTGGCGGAAAGGTCGGCGGCGATGGCCACGAACCTGTGAAAACCGACACTGAATATTTTCCCTGGATACATACCGAGACGCATGGCCAGAAGCAAATACAAACTCGGCGAAATACTTGTTAAGAACAAATTGCTTGGCATCAATTCACTCAAAGACGCCATCAAGTATGCCAAGGAACATAATCAGCGGCTGGGCGAGGCCCTGATTGAGCTGGAGCTTTGCTCCGAAAAAGATGTCACCAAGGCCCTGGCCAAGCAGTTCGACATGCGCTATGTCAACCTCGACAAGACCTCCGAGGTGACCGCCAACCTCAAACTGATACCCGCCAAGATGATTAAGGATCTCAAAATCCTGCCCCTCGGCGAGGAGGATGGACGCCTTAAGGTGGTGATTTCCGATCCGCTGGACCTGGACAAGCTTGACCTGCTACGCTTCAAGCTGAACCCCAACATTGAATGCGCCTTGGCCCCCGCCAGCAAAATCCAGAAGTTCATCGACACCTTCCTTACCGGCTTCGAGAGCAAGATCAAGGAAACTGTTCACAGCATCGACGAGGATCAGGCCGAGGATGAACAGGCGGGAGCCGGACGCCTCATCGAGAAAGACGAGGACGCACCCATCATCCGCCTGATCAACCAGGTTATCGGAGAGGCCGTGCGGACCCGGGCCAGTGATATTCATATTGAGCCGATGGCCGACCGCGTGCGCGTCCGCTACCGGATTGACGGCGTGTGTATCGAGAAGGAAAAAATCCCCAAGTCCGTACAGGGCGCGGTCCTGGCCCGCTTGAAGCTGATGGCCGGTATCGACATCGCCGAGAAACGCGTGCCCCAGGACGGCCGGATCAAGATGCGCTTCACCAGCGACGACATAGATTTCCGCGTCAGCGCCTGCCCCGGATATCACGGCGAGAGTATTGTCCTGCGTATTCTGCGGCCCGACGCGGTGCGCGTCGGCATCCAGAGCCTCGGCTTCGAGCAGGACAACTATGAAACCTTCATGAACATCATCAAGCGGCCGAACGGCATCTTTCTGGTCACCGGGCCGACCGGCTCGGGCAAGACCACCACGCTCTATTCGGCCTTGCAGGAGTTGAATCGCCCGGACCGCAAGATCATCACCGCCGAGGATCCGGTCGAATACAACTTCCCCGGCATCAACCAGTGCCAGGTGCGCGACGAAATCGGCCTGACCTTCTCCCGGATTCTCCGGGCCATGCTGCGCCAGGCGCCGAATATCATCCTGGTCGGTGAGATTCGGGACATGGAGGTGGGCGAGGTGGCCATCCAGGCGGCCCTGACCGGCCACCTGGTCTTCAGCACCCTGCACACCAACGACGCCCCCGGGGCCATCACCCGCCTGATCGACATGGGCATCAAGCCGTTCCTGGTGGCCAGCTCGGTACAGGCGATCATGGCCCAGCGCCTGATCCGGATCATCTGCGAGGAGTGCAAGGAGGACGACCCTTCGCCCAACCGGCAGTTCATGCGGGCGATTGGGATGACCGCCCAGGAGATGGACGGCCATTCCTTAAAACGAGGACGAGGGTGCCAGCGTTGCAGCCAGACCGGTTTCCGCGGCCGGCAGGGCATCTTCGAGATGCTATCGATGAATAGCGAGCTGCGCGAGCTGGCCTTCAACCGGGCTCCGACCAGCCAGGTGCGCAAGGCCGCCCGGGCCAGCGGAATGCGCACGCTGGTCGAGGACGGAAAAGTCAAGGTGCTCCGGGGCGTGACCACCCTGGAGGAAGTGGCCCGCCACGCCCAGGCCGAGGGCGTGGTGGTCGAGCAGGAGGACTGATCCCCGGCCGGCGCCCGCCGCAATACGGGCGGCCGACCCTTACCCGGTAAGCAGGAAATCGTATGGGCACGTTGCACATTGACCGCATCCTGGAGACCTGCATCAAGCGCGGGGCCTCGGACATTCACCTCACGGTGAGCCGTCCGCCGGTGTTGCGCCTCCACGGCCGGCTCCGTTCGCTCGAAACCAAGGTCCTTGAACCGGAGGACACCATCGGGTTGATGAAATCCATCACCCCCGACCGCAACCAGCAGGAAATCCAGGAGGAAGGCGGTACGGACTTCGGGTTCGCCTTCGGCGACGCGGGGCGTTTTCGGGTCAGCGTTTTCCGCCAGAAGGGCAACCTCTCGCTCGTCCTGCGCTTGATCCCCAACCGGCTGCTGTCCTTCAAGGACATCGGCCTGCCGCATATCGTCCAGGCCTTGTGCCGCAGGCCGAGGGGGCTCTTTTTGGTCACCGGCCCGACCGGGTCGGGCAAAACCACCACCCTGGCCTCCATGATTAACTTTATTAACGAAAACTTCGACCGGCACATCGTGACCGTCGAGGAGCCGATCGAATATTACCACATACATAAAAAATCCATCATCAATCAGCGCGAGGTCGGGCTGGACGTGCCCAGTTTCGCCGAGGCCCTGCGCCGGGTGCTTCGACAGGATCCGGACGTGATCCTGGTCGGAGAACTACGCGACCTGGAAACGATGGAGGCGGCCATCCGGGCGGCCGAGACCGGACACCTCGTCTTCTCCACCGTGCATACCACCGGATGCCAGGGAACCGTAAACCGGATTATCGACGCCTTTCCCCACGAGCAGCAAGAGCAGATTCGCGTGCAGCTTTCGACCAACCTGATCTCGGTGCTTTCCCAGGCCCTCCTGCCTCGGATGGATAAAGGCGTGGTCGCCGCATACGAGTTCATGGTCGTAACCCCCGCCATCGCCAACTTGATCCGAGAAAACAAAACCTTCCGGATCGATTCCAGCATACAGACCGGGAAAAAATACGGAATGCAATTGCTCGACGAACACCTGCTGGAGTTGTGGAAGGATAAAATCATTTCGCCCGAGGAGGCTATCGACAAGGCCCGTAATCCCGGAGAAATGCAGGAAAAAATCGAGAAAATCGAAACAGGACTCAGTCTGAAGACGGCCGAAGAAGCGGAATTGGACGAAATCAAGAAATCAGAACAGGGAAACTCCGGTTCCAAATAAACGAACCGGACCGATGAGTGACTATCATGGCTGAGACCCCCCCGAAAACATCAAGTAGCGGTTCCGGTGCCCGCCCCCCTATTCGGATCGCTGCCGGAACCCCGGGTAGCCGGCCCGAACGCCGCATGCCGCCCATCAGCCAGCTCCGCGGCCGACCGCTCGGACGCATCCTGATCAAGATGGGCAAGGTGACCCGGACCCAGGTGGGCGAGGCCCTCGAAATACAGAAACAAAAAAGCGGACCGATCGGGCAGATCCTCGTCGAGTTGGGCTATGTCGACGATAATGATGTGCGCGTCGCCTTGGCCGCCCAGTTCGGCATGGAACCGATAAGCTTGGGAAAGATCGATGTCCCCAAGGAAATCGTCGCCTTGCTGCCCGCTCAGGTGGCCCACACCTATAAAATCATCCCGGTCGACTACGACCCGAACGCTAAATTGATGACCATCGCCTTGGATGATCCTGCCAATTTTCGGGCCACGGACGACCTGAAAACTCTGATGGGCGGAGAGATCAAGGCCTGTCTGACCACCCCCGAGGAAATGGCCACCGCCCTGGACCGCTATTATCCAGAGGACGCCCCTGAATCCATCAATGATCTGATCAATGAGCTGTCCGGCGACGAGGATCTTTCCAAGTTCGAAGGCCGCGGCGAAAGCATCGACCTTGAGGAACTCAAGGAGTTGGCCGACTCCAATCCGATCAAGAAGCTGCTAAACCTCGTGCTCCTCCAGGCCATCCGGGACAAGGCCAGCGATATCCATTTCGAACCGTTCGAAAACGATTACAAAATGCGCTACCGTATCGACGGTGTACTCTACGAAATGGTGCCCCCCAAGCGGCACATCGCCATGGCCATCTCCAGCCGGATAAAGGTCATGTCCAACCTTAACATTGCCGAACGAAGGATGCCGCAGGACGGACGTATTGAGCTGACCGTCGGCGGAAACCCCGTCGACCTGCGTATCAGCGTGCTGCCGACCATGTTTGGCGAATCGGTGGTCATGCGTGTTCTCGATCGCGGGAACGTCTCCCTTGACCTGAACCAGATCGGTATGCGCGATGACGACCTGAACACCTTTCGCCAACTGATTCACAAACCAAACGGAATCGTGATCAACACCGGACCGACCGGGTCTGGAAAAACCACTACCCTGTATTCCGCTCTTAATGAATTAAATACCGTGGACGTGAAGATTTTGACCGCCGAGGATCCCGTCGAATACGATATCGACGGACTGGTCCAGTGCCAGATCAACACCGATCTCGGGCTGACATTCTCAAAATGTCTCCGAAGTTTCTTGCGCCAGGACCCCGATATAATCCTCGTAGGCGAAATTCGCGATCTGGAAACCGCCCAGATTGCCGTTCAGGCCTCCTTGACCGGACACCTGGTCTTCACCACCCTTCACACGAACGATGCGCCGTCTACCATTGCCCGCCTTGTCGACCTGGGTCTCGAACCATTCCTGGTCACCGCCACCATCGAGGCCATCGTCGCCCAGCGGTTGGTTCGGCGGATTTGCGCAAATTGCACAGAGGAGTTCCATCCCAGCGAGGATATGTTGATGGAGCTTGAATTGCGGCCCGAGGATGTGCATGGCCGTACCTTCATGTACGGAAAGGGCTGCGATTATTGCAACAATACCGGATATAAGGGACGGATGGGGCTTTTTGAGATCATGACCTTGAATGACGATATCCGCGAGATGATCATGCAGCGGGGTTCGACCAATGTGTTGCGTCGGGCGGCCAGAAAGTATGGGATGCGGACCTTGCGGGAAGCGGGCCTGCTGGCCATATATGAAGGGACGACCACTCTCGAGGAAGTGGCCAAGGAAACCCTTGTCGAGGAAGTTTAACGATGGCGACTTTCCAATATGAAGCCATGAACCAGACCGGCCAGGAGGTCAAGGATACTATCGAGGCTGAATCCACCGAGGAAGCCCTTAGTAAAATTCGCGGCCTCGGATACTATCCGACCAAGCTCCGCCAGAAAGGCGGCCGAAGATTGGGCGGAAAGGCCGCCGGCGGGGGCGGAAAAGCCGGCCAGAAAAAGAAATCCGTCGGCGGAATCGGACGCATCAAGGTAAAGGAAATCACTCAGTTCACCCGCCAGCTATCCACCCTGCAGGATGCCGGTCTGCCTATCCTGCGCAGCTTGCGCATCCTCGAGCAACAGCAGAAGCCCGGCATGCTCCGCAATATTTTACGAAATGTGGCCGACGATATCGAAGGCGGGGCCACTCTCTCCGAGGCGATGGCCGGACAGCCCAAGGCCTTCGACCGCCTTTACAGCAACATGGTGGCCGCCGGTGAGGCCGGTGGCGTACTCGATACCATTCTCCAGCGACTCGCCGACTTCATGGAAAAGGCCCAGCGACTGAAAAGAAAAGTTGTCGGGGCCATGATCTATCCGTCGGTGGTCATCACCTTCGCCGTCGGCATCGTCGCCGGCATCATGATCGCCGTCGTTCCCAAGTTCAAGGAAATTTTCCAGGATTTCGGCACCGAACTGCCCGGCGTGACCATGGTCCTGATCAATATCTCCGAATGGTTCATCAGCGGAACCCCGCCCGGATGGGTGGTCCTCCTGTTTACCCCGATTGTAGTCGTACTGCTGATGAAACTGCTTCGGAAAGCCCAATCGGGCCGCTATGCGGTCGATATGGTGATGCTGAAAATTCCCATCATGGGGGCCATTCTGGGCAAGTCCTCGATCGCCCGGTTCACCAGAACGCTCGGGACGCTCCTCTCCGCCGGTGTGCCTATTCTGGAGGCCATCAATATCACCAAGGAAACCTCCGGAAACGAGGTCTACGCTAGGGCCCTTGGCTCCGTCCACGATGAAATCCGCGAGGGCGAATCTTTCGCCAACCCCCTGCGGGCCGCCCGGATATGCGACGGAATCGTTATTAACATGATCGATGTCGGCGAGGAGACCGGCGATCTCGACAAGATGCTCATGAAGATCGCCGATAACTACGACGAAGAGGTCGAGACCCTGGTCGACGGGCTGGTCAGCCTGCTCGAACCGATCATGGTCGTCGTGCTCGGCGGGATCGTCGGCTTCATCGTGATCGCCCTGTTCCTGCCCCTGGTGTCGTTGATTAACGCCGTCTCCGGGTGAGAGGGACAGAGAGACGGCTTGTCGAGAAGAAGCCAACGACGCTGGTGCGAGAATCCTATGCTGGTGCGAGAATCCTTTCTCGCACCCACGCGAAAACGATGGGGAGACAAGGAGATGGGGAGAAAATACCTCAAATATCCCGCCCTCCCCTGAGTTGCCCTCCCCCTCCCCTTGCGGACGTGGAGAGAGGTTATGAACTGAATATTTCTCCCCCGAGGTGCATCGGGGCCGGCAAGGTACCCCCCCGCCGGGCGTGATTTCCGGACGGCCGGGAGATACAATAAAATAGAGGGGGAGCCTGACAACCGAGCGAACTCGCCCTGAGGTTATTCGTCGTCGGCCGGTAGAGCCGGCGGCTTGATCCGTTATCCCGAAAAGGAGCGCTATCATGAGATTCCATCGTAACCCGCCACGCCGCACGGCCTTTACCCTGGTGGAGCTGCTCACCGTGATCGGCATCATCTCCCTGCTGATCGGCATCCTCCTGCCCTCGCTCAGCCGGGCCCGAAGCCAGGCGAGAAGGGTCGCCGTCGCCGCCACCATTGACGCCATCGGCAAGGGCCTAGAAATGTTCCGCAACGACTTCGGACAGTATCCCGATTCCCAACGACGTCCCGATCCGATCCAATGGACGGTTGGTGACACATACAATCAGTATCTGGACGGCGCCCACTGGCTGGCCCGGGCCCTGGCCGGCCACGACTCCCTCGGCGTCGATGCCGGCGGGCAGGTCATGAAACGATCCAACGCCGCCGACGACCGCGTTCACATTGACGAGCTCGTGAACCTGAGTCGGAAGGGCACCTATCTCGAGGGTAATGTCTTTGCCCGGGACAACGATGCCAGGTTCGGCCAGCCTACGGGGGATGGATATTATGTACCTCAAACCAATCTGAATATCAGCCGCCCCGTAGTTTACGACACCTACGGTTTCCCTATTCTGTACTATCGGGCGAATTCTCGATCCCAAGTAGCGTTCAGTCAGGCTGGCGGCTACAGCAACGAGGCTATGGGAATCTACAACCAGATGGACAACGCTACCATTACCGGCGGATATGATGGATACAATACTAATAATGTTAATGTTATTGGTTGGGATTTCGCGAATACCGGTTTGGCTCTTACGGGTGATACCCCAAATCCGACAGTAACCCACTATCTGGGCGTTTTTGGAACTTATGATGAAGTAAATGGGTTCTCTGCACCTACTCAAGCTGGTGGGGGCACAGATCGCCGGGGCAAGACCTTCATGCATTACCTGCACAACGAAAGCGCCCTTAACACGAGCCAGGGACTAACCCTCCGGCCGCTCAATCCCGAGACCTTTATCCTGATTTCCGCCGGCGAGGACGGGATTTTCGGTACCGATGACGACGTTACGAATTTCAAGAAGGCCCTGTAGAGCCCCGCGCGGCTTGCGCATCAGAACCCCGAGCGCAAGCGAGCGGGCGTGAGTGCGTGCGGGTTTGCCGTTGCTGTTGCTGGTGCGAGAATCCTTTCTCGCACCCACGCATGGGGGAATCCTTTCCCCCCGGCCTGCGGGATGGGAATCCCGACACCGGGCGGTCGAGATAGGAATCTCGACCGAGCGGGTTCGCTGGCGCGAGAAGTTGCTGGCGCGAGAAGACGCTGGTGCGAGAATCCTTTCTCGCACCCACGCGAGAATGAGGAGTAAACCCATGACCGTCGAGATGCGACATAACCACCGAGCCGAAGGACGCGGCTCCGTCTCTCCATCCCTCCGCACGGCCTTTACCCTGATCGAGTTGATGGTCGTGGTCGGGATCATCGGCCTGTTGGTCGCCATCGTCGTCCCCGCGATTTCCACCGCCCGCGACCAGGCCCGGGCCACTGTCACCCAGGCCACCATCGGCGTCCTCGAAACCGGCCTCGAAATGTACCGCGCCGAAACCCGCCTCGACGGCGACTACCCGCCGTCGGTGTATACTTCGATAGCCCTCAACCCGTTCAAACCGAGAAACCCGCATTCCAGCAACCCCAATAGCCGGATACAGGTTTCCGGGGCCAATCTGCTGGTATGGGGTCTGGCCGGGGCCGATCTGCTCGGCACGCCGGGATTTCGCAATCTTGATCGAGTACCAGACCGGTACGGAGGCTGGTTGAGCGATACAGGACAGAATGGTTTATATAGAATTCAAAATGGCCAACCCGCTATCAGTCGCTCCGGCCCGTTCGTCGATGTCAGCAAAATTAAGATGTCCAAGCCGCAAGTCCTAAACGATGACTCTCTTATGTTCTCGATCCCCGCCGCTCGCAATATGGTTGCAGTACATGAAGGTGTTGTGAGATCCTATTCTTTCCTCGACGCCTTTGACCAGCCGATCCTTTACTATAAGGCCAATCCGGGTGCGCCCTACATGGTCGATGCTGGAAATACCTTGTTGTCGCATGGCGACTATGGAAAATATCAAGTGGATACCAGTGACCCAAAGACACAGCGTTATATCCCGACCGGCGTTTACAAACGTTATATCCCGACCGGCGTTTACAATCTTCTGGACAACGCTCCGGTCACGGGCATTGTCAACAATGCAGGCAGTAGCGTTGTGCAGGGCATGGATTTCGGTGCGGGACAGGTATCCACTGCTGCTTACCACTGGTTGGCGAATCTTGGTGCCCAACTTTCGGGAGGTGCATTCCGGTACGATGGGATACCCGGGAGTTTTGCCCACACGGTGCGAAACCCTAATATCAATCCTCAGATTGGAATGCGGCAAGCGGGAACCGGCGTATTCCGCCCACACAATGCGGACAAGTTCATCCTCTTATCGGCGGGGAAAGACGGGATTTTCGGGACGGGCGACGATATCGCCAATTTCCCGATCAACAAGGATTGACGAAACGTGGCCGCTGCAAGTGGCCGGTGGCTGGTGCGAGAATCCTTTCTCGCACCCACGCTAAGCTGTGTGTCTCCGTGGTGCGGCATTCCTCGCCCGCCCTTGGCCTGACACCTGGATCGGCCAATGATGGTTATGAGGTGAAACCCTATGTACGTCAGGAAGCAATCCAACCCCCGAGCCGCGATCAGAACCCCGAGCGCCAGCGAGCGGGCATTTATCGCAGCCCCAAGCGCCAGCGCGGGGCCGATTGCGGTTGGGTCTTCACCAAGTGTAGGCCATCCCCATCAAAACCTGGATACTTTTGCCCCCGATCTCTCGGGCACCCCGTACAGGCTTTGCTCTGTGGCCTGCTCGCCCGCTTCCGCTCGGGGTTCCGATGGCCGCCGCTCCGTCTCGTTGTCCCGCTCTCCCGCCCGCCGTCGCGCCTTCACCCTGGT
>JAAYCU010000278.1 GCA_012729595.1 Phycisphaerales bacterium | reverse complement strand
TCCTTGCGTGCTTCACCCATTGCATTCTCCGGATTTCAGCGGCCTGAGGTTCATTTTCGCCTGTATTCATAAGGGGAATCGTCACCTCATTATACGCCGTTGTAAGTGTCATATGGGAAATCCGGGTTAATAGATGTGATGGACGTTTCCGTACGGGTTTCAATCACTGATCCATCGGCTCCGCGAATTTCCCTTGGCGTTTCCGTGGCATAGGACCAGATTTCGATTCGATTAACGAACCCGAAGGCGGGCACGATGTCCTGCCAAATACCCCAAGTCCCGGTAAGCAAACCGAACGCGACCAGCCAGCGTAGGAGAGTTTTAGCTCGTACGCTGAGTTCCTCGGTGCTTTGTTGGTTGTCAGGCGGTAATGGTGGTGGGTTGCTGGACGATTCGGTTTGAGACGCGGCGATCCCATGTTCTTCCTTGGCGATTCGGATGGCCAGCTTACGGTGGGATACCACGATAGCGCGGACGATCGTGGAGCGTACGACCAGCAACCCGACGACAAGCCACATGGTCCGGGTAATACGGCGAGTCAACTCCGTAGCCGTATAGTGATAGCCGACCACGCAGGCCATCAGCAGGATGAACGGGATGGTAACACCCAGCAGATACCAGAACCACCTTTGGGGCGGGATGCGTTTGGTCCCGACGCCCTGCTCGGCGGGGACCAGGACACCATGCCGCGGATGCAGGACACGATGCGCAAAAAGCATCAAGAACGCCATGAGCAGCACATAAGCCGATCGGCCGACAGTGACACGCCAGGCGTCGTCTGCGTGGAAGCCGGCGAATAAGGCGACAATGATAAAAGGAACACTGATGGTTGTCAGCCAGCGCAAATTATTGCGAATGATTGTCACCAGTCGGTTGTTCCAATGGAAATGGGCCTCGGCTACTCCCGCTTTGCGAAAGATGTTCAGCAAAAACAACAGAACAAACAGGGGCAGGGATGTACGCCGTAACGCCTGAGATAGAGCATACGCAAAATCATAAATGTCTTTCTGCTCGGTGGGCATGGACCAGTAAAGGCGGCTGCCGAGGAACAAGAGGATCGCGGGGAAGGGCAGGGCATGGTACAGATCGAGGAGAATTTCCTGCCAGGTCAGAGCGAAAGAGTCGGTATAAATATGCAGCACCCGCCGGTCAATCTGCTTTCGCCGTTCGCCGAATTTCCAGAAAAAGGCCAGCCAGATCAGCAACAGAAGGGCGGCGGCGGCGTAAGTCGCCGTGTGTTGTATCACGTCGCGCAATATGGCGTCGAAAATCGCGGAAGCGGCGCCCGGCGGCGGGGCCATCCGCTCCGGCATGTTGGCCTTGAACAGCAAGGCATTGCTGGGCATCCAAAGAACCCGTTCATTGATGAAATCCTCGAATTCCTGGATATTGGCGACCAGGATTTTGGCCGCGATGTCCAGGTCAATCAGGTTGATCAGATGCGCGTCGTAGTCTTTCCAGAGGGCGTCCAGAAGTTCCAAACGGCCGCGCAGAAGGTTTCTGATTTCCGGTTCGATCTGGACATGATCGAGATCGGGATCAAGTTTCCGCAAGGCCTCAAGCTGGGTCTGAACCTGTGGCTCAAGGCTGTCGGGCCGCATGCGTTCCTGGTCGAGCTCGATCTGGCGAAAGCGGACCTCGTTGATCCGAGCATTAATCGCCCTGATATCGCGCCGATATCCGGCTATATTGGGTAAAGCGGCCCGTTGTTTGCTGAGTAGAGGACCGACGTAGGCGGCTACGCCCGCCAGTTGGAGCTTATCCCGCAGTAATTTGAGATCATCGTCAAGACGCTCGGCTATCTCGTTAAGGGATTTGATTCGATCAACGGTCTCGCCGATTCGGCCATGAAGACCGCTTCGCTCCTTGGCAAGGGCTTGGTTCTGTTCGGCGAGAGCGCGTACGGCGGTCGGAACCTGGGCGAGTTGGCGTTCGGCCTCCAGTTGTTGCATTTCGATTTCGGCTTGACGTTTTTCATTGGCAGCGTTTTGCCAGGATTTTATCGCGGCTTGTGCCTGGGCATGTTCGATTCGGGACACGTCACGGCGGGCGAGGAGCAGATCACTGCCCACGGTATCGTAAAAACGCATTTCCTGTTCATGAGCCATGATTTCATGTTCTAGAACTCGACGGTGGGCTTGCAACGCATTTCGGCGGGCAGTCGCCAACTCGGGGGGGATGCCGGTGCCCGCTGGGGTGTTGAGATTACGATTCACTTCCTCGAGTTGCCCGCGAGCCTGGACCAGCTTCTGAGGCAGACCGGTTCGGCGATCGGCCCAGGTCTGGATATCCTCCTCGCTCTTACGCAACGTTTCCTGCCGTTTACGTCCACGGTTCTCCGCGTCCTGCAGGCCTTCGTTGATGGACTTGAGCGTGGCATTGGCTGGTAGCTCGATAGTTGGCTGGGTGGCGGGTGCGCTGGTCGCCTGTTGCAGGTGGTTGCGAAGTTGGGCGAGCTCGGCGGGGAGCTGTTGTCGCTGTTGGTCCAAGCGTTGCGCTTCCTGAACCAAGGTTTCGGCCTGTTTAAGATGATCGAGGGTTTGTCTTAAAAGACCGAGCATCTCTGTTTTAACGGAGGATTCAATATTGTTGGAGCTTTCGACCTGTCGGAGGCGGGCTTCAACAGCTTCGATGTCGAGTTCGCGGATCGCCAGATCGGCGGGTTGTTCGGGTTGCGTGGCTGGCTGAGATGCCAGAGGGGCTTGGCCGTTCATCTCGCCTAGAACGCATAAACCGGCCACGAACAGGGTAATAATGGCTGCTTTGATGGTGCGATGATTCAATGCCGGTTTCCTGAATAAGACTCCCCGTCGCCGTGGCCGCCAATCAATCATATACATTATGGGAATTATGAAGCCACTGTATTCTGCGGGGTATGGTAATGCAAGATTGTGGGTTGAGGTACCGTCCGCGAATGGATTTCGAACATGGGTTATATGGTTCCGGTCCTTTACCGGTATTGTCGATCATAGTGGCCATGCCTGGAAGGGGTGTTTACCTGCCAGCGCGATTGTGTTAGGATAGTTCCGCTGGAGCTTGATGGACCTTTCTTCGGAAGCGGTCGTTTCAGCGACAGGTAGGAGGGGATGAGGACAAAGACAGACGGGGCGTAGCTCAGCCTGGCCTAGAGCGCTTGACTGGGGGTCAAGAGGTCGGAGGTTCAAATCCTCTCGCCCCGAATAAACGGGCCGTCTGTATTGGACGGTCTATTTTTACTGGTGGATGACCATGTTCCACGTCTACGTTCTCCTCCGTGAGAAGGCTGGCCGCCTATATGTCGGCTCGACGGACGATGTTGATCGCCGGTTATACCAACACAACGAAGGACATTCCCCTAGCACCCGACACGGTATGCTATGGCGTCTAATGCACGTCGAGTCATTCGAGTCCCGGGCCAGGGCCGTCTGGAAAGAGCGATTCTTCAAAATCAGCAAAGGTCGCGAGGACTTACGGGCGATACTGGTCTAGAACGGTTACCGCGACGAAGGCCTTTCCCCCGCCAACCTGCCGAGGAATATTCTGTTTTTGGTTCTATACCGTGGACAATCAGTAGGGATACAACAGGTATGACAAGAGATAAGATTTCATCTCGGGAGGTTTCACGACGCCGGACCTTCGCGATCGTTTCGCACCCCGACGCGGGCAAGACCACCCTGACCGAAAAGTTTCTGCTTTACGGCGGGGCGGTGAACCTGGCCGGCTCGGTAACCGCCCGCACGAACCAGCGGGCCACCACCTCGGACTGGATGGAGCTGGAGAAGAAACGTGGGATATCCATAAGCTCAACGGTACTCCAATTCGATTATCGAGATTACCGCATCAATCTTTTGGATACCCCCGGCCACCGAGATTTTTCGGAAGACACGTACCGTGTCCTGACGGCGGTGGACGCGGCCGTCATGGTTATCGACGCGGCTAAGGGCATCGAAAGTCAGACCCGTAAGCTTTTCGAAGTATGCCGGAACCGGGGCGTGCCGATCTTCACCTTCATGAATAAGATGGACCGACCGACTCTAGAGCCGCTGGCCTTGCTGGATGAGCTGGAGAATGTGTTGGGCATCGCCGCTTACCCTATGAATTGGCCCTTGGGCAGCGGATTCGGTTTCAAGGGGGTCTGGGACCGTCAAACACGGATGGCCCACCTGTATGAGCGTGCCGCGGGCGGGGCATATCGAGTGCCGGTTTCGACGGCCGGTTTAGGGGACGCGGTCGTCCGCGATTGTCTAGACGAAGCTTCCTATCGTGCAGTATGCGAAGAGGTGGAGATGCTTGAAGGAGCGGGCGCGGAATTGCAGCCCGAGGAGGTGCTGGCCGGCCGGACTACGCCCGTGTACTTCGGCAGTGCACTGAATAACTTCGGCGTACAATTACTGTTGGATGGGTTTCTTGAATACTCGGCTCCCCCGTCAGGGCGTCAAAGCCAAGCTGGTTGGGTTGAGCCGCACCATGAGGCCTTTTCCGGATTCGTATTCAAGATTCAGGCCAACATGGACCCGCGTCACCGCGATCGGATCGCCTTCATTCGCGTGGTTTCGGGCAAGTTAAAGCGGGATATGACCGCCATACACACTCGCACGGGCAAGCGGATCCGGCTGCCGAATGCCGCGAAGCTTTTCGGGCAGGACCGCGAGACGGTGGATGAGGCCTATCCCGGTGACGTGGTGGGGATTGTCGGGAACGCAAAGTTCGCGATCGGCGATACCCTGACTGAAGATCCATCCATCGTGTACAATGAGATTCCTCGATTTGCCCCGGAGTGTTTTGCTTACCTGGAGAACCCGGTTCCGGCCGATTTCAAGCGTTTCCGAGAAGGATTAAGTCAACTGCTCCAGGAGGGCGTGATACAGTGCTTCGAGCCGGATGATGCGGCCCGGAAAGTGCCTCTTCTCGGTGCGGTCGGGCCGCTTCAGTTTGAGATCGTGCAGTATCGGTTGGAGAGTGAGTATGGCGCGGCCTCGCGTATCGAAGCCGCGCCTTGGACCGTGGCACGCTGGCTGGAGCCCGCCGTGGTGACGGATGATTGGGTGCTACCGCATAGGGCGCAATTGGCGGTCGATCTGATGGGTCAGAGAGTACTAATGTTTCCTGACGAGTGGAGCCTGCGTTA
>JAAYCU010000277.1 GCA_012729595.1 Phycisphaerales bacterium | reverse complement strand
TTGATCGGCAGTCATGTCAGGTCTCCTGATAGTTGGTCCAGGAGAGCGCGCTCCCGAAATCATCACCAGGAAACCCATCGGATGGACTGACCCAAAAGCTTGAGCCATAATAGCGCTGTCGTACTAATGCCTAACCCCCGCGAGCGAACGTAGAAGCGTGCATTTCTCGAATACCGTCCGCATAATCCCCCCTCTTATCCTGCCTGGGGTGACCCTAAGACAATCCGGACCTTGGATGCGAAAAATATCTTGACCCGCAAAGTTCTGTAAATGCAGCGGATACGTTTGCCGCAGACGAAAAGATCGCCACGAATTTGGCTATTGAAGGTTATATCGTACCTTTTTTTCGGTTGGGCACGTTGCCCAACAAGGGGAAAAGCGATGTCATTGAGCATCCAGGACAATACCAGCGTATATCGGTTGCTCAATACGATGCAGCAACTGGAGGTCCAGCGGTCCATGACCTTGGCACGATTGTCCACGGGGCTACGTATTAACCGGGCCTCGGACAATCCAGCCGGTCTGATCGCCGTCAAGATGTTGGAATCGGAATTATCTTCGGTACACGCCGCCCTGGATAATAACCAGCGAACCCAATCCATGCTTAGTGTCGCCAGCGGCGCGCTGGCCGAGGTCAGCTCCTTGCTCGCGGATATCCAGCAATTGAGCCTGGCATCCATTGGCGATACGCTTTCAGTCTCGGAAAAGGCCGCCAACCAGGCACAGGTCGATTCCGCCATCGCTTCGATCGATCGTATACTCGGCGGTACAACCTTTAACGGCCGGAATATCTTCGGTGGAGCGAATCAGATCGCGGCCACCCTGTCCATGGCCGACGCCGCTGATCTGAAAGATGTCCGGATTTACAGCTGCAACCCCGGCCAAGCTAATACCGTGCTGACGGTCAATGTGACGGCGGCGGCCACGAAAGCCACGACGGCCGGAACCTCCATCGCCAACGTGACCTCGGCCTTAACCGCCGACACCGTACTGACTGTCGCCGGTAAGGATGGAACTGCCACGATTACCATCGCTTCCGGCTCGACCCTGGACCAGATGATTTCCATGCTAAATCAGTCCACGGGGGTGACTGGGGTCAGCGCTTCCAAGTCGGGCACCGAGCTGGTTATGACCTCGATAGATTACGGTAGCGAGGCTTTTGTGAGTGTGGCGGCCTTGTCCGGAGACGCGAGTCTGGTGGGTACGGCCCAGACCGGTAAACTGACCGGTGATGACGCGACCGTCACAGTCAACGGCCAGAATGCCCGGACCAGCGGAACGGAAATATACTACAACGGTAACGGAATAAGCTTCACCGCTAACCTGGCAGACAACACCACCGGAACACGAACTATCACCGTGGTCGGCGGCGGGGCGACTTTTCAGTTGGGTACGGATGCTTCCACTCGATCAACGATAGGTCTTAACGGCATGAACTCCTTTTCGTTAGGTCGAGCAGACCTCGGATATCTGTCCAGTCTCAAGAGTGGTGGGGCCGCCTCCTTGACTACCGACCCTCAGCAGGCGGTCACTATTGTCAGGAAAGCCATTACCCAGGTCGCCACCGAATCGGCTCGCCTTGGTGGTTTCATCAAATATGAGGTTGGTTCGAGTATTAACAACCTTGGCGTACAACAGGAAAACCTCAGCTCGGCGGTCGGCATGATTCGGGACGCGGACATGGCTCAGGAAATCGTCAAACTGGAGCGGATCAATCTCCTGACCCAAACGACGATGGCTTTGCTTTCCTTGGTGAACAACGACAAAAAAACGCTTGTCAGCCTATTACGATGAGGCCCTGATAAGCCGAAGGAACTAGGACACAATGTGTTGCAGGGGAATCGATTGTTAGGTGCTTTTCGGAGGGTTTTGCGGTGAGCGGCGGCAGAGGCCGCTGCGGAGAACATCTCGGGGTTTGTGGGGAGCAGCCTCGAATATGTAGCGATTGGGGTCCGGTGGGTTTCTGCCAACTCACCGGGCCCCTCTGTTATGTGCTGAATGGGTTGAGACTTTGATGATATCGTGACGCAGCGGCGTGTACGGGCAGACCCGGGGAGTACCAGGGCCTGCCCATGCCACACGGCAAAGGTCTGCCTATGCCAATACCATCTATTGTCCCGGATTTCCCAGATGACACTTGCAGCGGCGTATAATGAGGTGACGATTTCCCCAATGAATACAGGTGAAAATGAACCTCAAGCCGTTAAAATCAGGAGAATCCAATGGGTGAAGCACGCAAGGA
>JAAYCU010000276.1 GCA_012729595.1 Phycisphaerales bacterium | reverse complement strand
TCCTTGCGTGCTTCACCCATTGGATTCTCCTGATTTTAACGGCTTGAGGTTCATTTTCACCTGTATTCATTGGGGAAATCGTCACCTCATTATACGCCGCTGCAAGTGTCATCTGGGAAATCCGGGTCAATATAAGATAGAGCCGGCCCGACATTCTTGCAGGTCGGAAACTGCCCAATAATCCCACTAGCTGGGTAGGCCAGTACCCCCTCGGGCGCGTCACCATATTCGCGCTTTTCCTCCTCGGGACAAGGCTCATTCCCGCCGATCGAGAAAGCGAGGCCGATATCCGCGAGATACCAGACGTGGCCGTCGAGCAACGGATAGGTCAGCTTGGCCCATGGTCCAGTGTAAGGTTCGACACCCTGGCCGGCCACGGCGGCATCGTTGAAGTTGCTCTCGGGGGAGGTAACCTTCTTCCATCCGAACTGGGCCTGTTCGCCCATGGGCATTGCCTGAACGTCCAGCCAGTAAACCATCGGTTCCTCGATGCTGCCCTGCTGACAAAAGGCCTCCTGGATGGGAATAGAAAAATCATACTGCCAGCACGCTGAGTCATATCCCCACGTATTCGGATTAAAGGGATCCCACCAGTACTCCTCGATATTGCCCAAATAGAGACTGGTGTTGAAATCGCCTGGCTGGAAGGTACGGACCCACACGACATCACCGGGCATACTGTAACCGGTGGGACTTTGACTGGCCGGGATGTCTTTATGGATACTCAGGGTAAAGGTTACCTTACCGGCATCGGGCGGATCACCCGGCAAGACGTCGTCCAGCCATGATCCCCAGACGGTAATATCGGTGATGAGTGTTCTCTGCTCGCACAGGAAATCATCCGCCAGAATATTGGGATAGGTGGCTTTAACATCAATTCCGGTCCGGTTGATATCCGGATGCTGAACGAATTTTATCAGCTCGTCCTCGCAGGCATCATCGATCCCGTTGCCGTTGAGGTCGCCAAGACATACCGTCCCCGGACCTTGGAAGACACCACCCTGCTGAACACATTCATTCTCCAAGGCCATGTGGCACGTGCCGTCGGGCATACAGCAGGCCCCCGGTGTCTGGGCCATGGCTGCCGTCGTTCCGAAGATGGCCACGACCGACACGGCCAGGGCCATCTTCATCCAAACTCTGTTGTGTTTCATGATTTGATCCTCCTTACGATCTGAACATGCGACCCTTTCAAGCTATCCGCCTATTTCATCACTTAAATACGCGGAATAACGAATCGGAATATCCCCGATACGCAAAACAACCCAATACGACCCGTCTTAATACGGGCTAGGTTCTCATAAGAACTAATAGGCCCTGTTAACTTATCTCTTGCCCTTTGGCATACCCTAATCACTTGTGCTCACAGGACGTAAAGAGGTGAAATGCGGCCGGCCACATTGCCCGCATTTGAGACATCCTTGTGTCATTATTAAGCATACATCAGGGTCCGCTAATTGCAAGAAAATACTTGTTGTATTTTTAATGCAATTATTGGCATGTATTAGAGGCCGGAGCGGTCGTCGCGGCGGGTCAGGAGGAGATAAATGAAAAAACCGCCGCCGACAAGGTTGGTGAGTACCCCGACGGGCATCTGACGGGATTCCCCCCGGAGCCACCACATCGCGTTACGGGCCAGCAGATCGCACAGGGGCAGGAAGGCCGCCCCGGCCAAGGCGCAGGCCGGCAGTAAGTACCGGTGGCTCGGGCCGACCAGAAAACGCATGATGTGAGGGATGAGCAGGCCGACGAAGCCGATCGGGCCGCAATGGGCAACAATTCCGGCGGTAAGCAGGGAAGCGGAAAAGTAGATCAGGGCACGCGTCTGCCGGACAGGAACCCCCCTACCGGCCGCCACGGTTTCGCCCATCATGAGCAGGTCGAGGTCGCGATGCAGATAGGCAGCGAGCCCGCCGGCCAGGGCGATCATGGCCAGGGCCTCATTCACGGGGTTGAAGCCCACGATTTCGAGAGAACCCATCATCCATTGCAGAACAGCGCTCAAATCGTGCCGTTCCGCCAGGAACAGGACCAGCACGATCAAGGCGGAGCAGATCATGCCGATGACAATCCCGGCCAGCAAAAGCGTTCCGACGGAATGGCCGCCGCGGCTATGGGCAATCGCATAGACCAGCGTGACGCACCCTAACGCACCGGCAAAGGCCGCCAGACTGACCAGGGGCATGCCGTACCAAAGCCCGCCGCCGACAAAGATAAATATCACGGCGGCCCCAAGGGACGCCCCGCTGGAGACACCCAAGGTATAGGGCGAAGCCAATGGATTACGAAACAAGGCTTGGAACATGGCCCCGGCGACGGCCAACGATGCCCCGGCCAACATGCCCATCATCAGCCGGGGAAGCGACAACTGTTGGAAGATCGCCGGATCGAAGAAGGAGATTCCGAACATGCCGACGCCGACCGTGGCCAGAATAACGGCCAGCCAGCATACGAACAGCAGCAGGAATACATAACGGGGACGCATGCCCATCACCAACGGCTCCTACAACTTCAATTGCACGGACTTGTGACCATCGGTCGCATGATGCGTCACGAAATCCGTGTGAAAGATATCCCGCAGCCGATCCGTATCGAGCAAATCCTCGACCGGCCCGGCGAAAACCGCCTGCCCCTCGCGCAAGGCCAGCACGCGGCCGCCCAGCATCAGCGGCAGATTGAGGTCATGGCAGATGACCAGCAGGGTTTTTCCCGCGGCCAGGAAGCCGCGCATGATGCGGATCAGTTCCGCCTGATGGGCAGGGTCGAGGGCGTTCGTCGGCTCGTCGAGAAACAGCATGGAGGTTTGCTGAGCCAGGGCGGCGGCGATCCAGACCTTTTGTCGCTCGCCGCCGGAAAGCGTGTCCAGCGGTCGATCGAGCAACGTCTCGATCCGACAGGCCTCGACCGCCTCACCTATCGCCCGCCGATCCTCCTCCGACAGCGAATCAAGCGGATCGAGGTAGGCGTACCGACCCGATTCGACGATTTCCCGCACGCGAAAACCCATATAGCCTTCGTGAATCTGCGGTACGTAAGCCACCCGGCGGGCGATGGCCCGGCGGGACAACCGGCAGATCGGCGTACCGTCCATAAGCACGGCACCATCCGACACCGGAAGCAAACCGAGCAAGGCGGCCATCAGACTCGACTTACCCGCTCCGTTCGGGCCGATGACGCAGATACAATCACCCTCGCCGATCCGCAGGGAGACATCCCGTAACACCGGCCGCCCCAGGCGATGGACGGTCAAGTTTTCCGCTGTAATGCTCATGATATCGTGGCTGACCTACTTACACCGGCGAGACGCCCATCGTGAGCCTCTCGCTCGACCTCAGGCTCTCGACAGGTGGGCCGAACGGCCGGTGCCACACCGAACCACACGGTGCCACGCAAAGTTCAGGAGGAAACACTTACTCCCAAACAAAGCGGTCCTCGGACAGGCGGCGTTTCAGTTCGTTCATCAAGACGTCCTCGGCCGGTTCGTCGGCCGCCTGATAGGTGACCGACCAGCGCAGGTACGGACCGGCATCGTCCCAGGGCACGGTGCAAACGGAGCGCTGACGGATAAGGTACTGCGAAACGTCGGCGGCCGAGGCGAATTCGGGACCGCCCTCGATCCGCCGGGGAGCCCGGACATAGAGGAAGTAAGTGCCGCCCGGCATCCGGGCTTCAAAGCCCAGCCCGCTCAGGGTGGCGACGAGTTTCCTCAGACGGCGCTCGTACTTGGTCCGGATGGCCACCGGAATGGACGCATCGGCCAGGGCGGCGGCGGCGGCCTTCTGGATGGCGATGAACTGCCCGCTGTCGCTGTTGTCCTTGACGTCGGCGAAGGCGCGTACGATCAGCTCATGGCCGACGACAAACCCCAGCCGCCAGCCGATCATGTTGAACCCCTTGCTCATCGAATGCACCTCGACACCGACTTCCTTCGCCCCGTCAACCTGAAGAAAGCTCAGCGGGCGACGGCCGTAGGTGAAGAGGATATGGGTCGCGTCATTGATGACCACGATCTGGTTGGCCTGAGCGAAGTCAATAACCTTGCGGTAGAAAGCCTCGTCGGCCAGGCCGCCCGTCGGGCTGTTGGGATAATTGATGACCAGCAGCTTGGCCCTGCGGCATACGTCGGCGGGGACGGCGTCCAGGTCGGGCAGAAAACCGTTTTCCTCGCGGAGCGGGAGGGCGAACACCTGGCCGCCGTAGTACCGCGTGTGCGTACCGGCTACCGGGTAGCCGGGGACGGTCATCAGGGTCACATCGTTGGGATTGATGAAGGCCGCCGGAAGCATGGCCAGGGCGGTCTTGGTCCCGATGCAGTGATTGATCTCGCGGGCCGGGTCGATCGTCACTCCGAACTCGCGGCGCATAAACGCCGCAGCCGCGTCCTTGTATTCCTGGATTCCGTTGTCGGCATAGCCGCGGTTTTCGAGCTTGTCGACCTCGGTCTGGAGGCTCTGACGAATCGACGGCGGGGCCATGTCGTCGTTTTCGCCGATACCGAAATCCAACAGCGGCCGGTCAGGGAAATCCTGGATGGCCGCCCGCTTGGCCCGCTTGATCTGTTCGAACTTGTAGATTTCCGTACCCTTGCCGTAACCGGCACCGCCGATCCGATCGGCAAACAACGTCTGAAAATAGGGATCGCTCATGATATCCTTTCCGTAACAAATCCGTATGATCCGGGGATATCATATCTTGGGCCGTTCGCCCCGGCCAGCGGGGTTTTACCACGGGGGTACAGAGGCACAAAGGGACAGAGGTCATGTAAAATGGGCGAAAGTTTATAACGGTTATGTTTGCCATAACACACTCTGGCAATTACCCATATTTTTTAATTCCTTGCTCTCTGTGTCTCGGTGGTAAAATACACTATGCCACCAGTCGTTCGCGGTCGTCGTTCACGCAGCAGTTTTCGAATCGACGGAAATAGGCATGACAGGCTCGGCGGCCGGCGAGGCCGGCATGAACGCCAAACTCGAAGACTTCCTCGATCCGCCCCTGGCGGTGTAGTTCAAAACGTCCCTTGGCCTCGTTGGCGATAACCGCCAATTGCCGGCCGGGATGACTCAACGGCCCGATAATCGGATCCTGATAAACCAGCACGTTTTCGCCCGACACCTCGAAAAAGCACGCCCGAACCTGGGCCAACCAACTTTGTTCGTTATTCTTAGTCTGCGACATGGCCTATCTCCTTACCGCTGAACCGCTGGCCGGCCCCATCGCCAACCAACAGGGGATATTGGCCCGCACACCCGGAAACCTTTCAGCCCCCCTACCTGAAAACGCACTACGGAGGTCACAGCTTCGCCCGCGGCGGCGGGCTTCGCCGGTGCGGAGCACGGAGGCCACAGAGGTATATGAGGTATTGATAAAGAGGCCCGATAGCGGGTCGGCATGGGTGGCCGCCGGGGCGTTCTCGTCCGGTTTTTCAGCCATAAGTTAGTGCTTACTATCAATCCTATCTCCTTACAGGACAAGCCATTATCGCGATTTTCTGGGAGTTTGGCTTCGTTTGGCGCTTTTGCGTTTTTACCACAGAGACACTGAGACACGGAGAAAGCCCTGTGGATATAAAAATCAATAAGACCAGGATTCGGCATGAAGAATCGCTCCGTTTCAGCGTTCCCGTGGCCGTACCGCACGGCCGATCTTGTAAGAACACAAAAAGGTGTTCGGGAAAGGGGGCTGAGATGGGACGCATTTCTACAGCTTACACGAAACGCATGATATCTTGGCGTGAATTTGGTGTTTTTCACGTTATCCCCAGTTGACTGCTAATACATTTTCCGTCATTATTTGAATTCGCAGGGTCGTTTCGGTTTGGGAAATTACTTGATCGGGATGGTGTTGCTTTGTGTTCCGGCGGTGTTCACGGGGCGGCTGACACATTGACCACGTCTCCCAAACCGCCGGGCCAGAGAAACAAAGAGCCGCGAGGGCAAATCGCCCGAAACTCTCAGACTCTCATCGCTTTTGCCCTTCCGGCGATTGACTGGAAGATTTAATAATGGATTGGCAACTGATAACAACATCCGTCTCCGTCGCTTTCGGGGTCGTCGGAACAATTTTCGGTTGCTGGTCGTTTTTCTGGACTCGAAGGCACAAGCTTCTCGATGCTCTCTCTGATATTCTGCGCGTGTACGTTTCCGGTCTACGCAAACTCTCTGATGCCAATAACGCAAGGCGATCAAGTGAAAATCTTCGACATTCCTTTCCTGATGGGGGCACACAGGGCGAGGCCCTTGAGAGGGCCAATAATATGCTCGTTAAGTACAACTCGTTGATAAGGGAAGGCAAGCAAAAGTTCCCAAGGTATCGTTCTCGCTGATTCAAGTGATGAATCTGCCCGTTGGATTCGGGGATTTTCATGCGCGGCAGTTAAGTCAGGCACGCCGGGATTCCAGGTTCTAGTGCTTGCCGGCCAGTTAAAAGCAAACCACCGGAATGTGCAGCCGGTTCAAGTTGACGAAAATGCCCATTCATGAGCGTGAAACCGTGGGAGTTTTACGGAGAGCGCCGCACGATAGACGCCGCTCGAGGAAATGTCGTCCAGTTCCTCAAGGACACTGAGGCCCTCCATTGTATCGCGAGCTTGACTAGAAAAGTGGCCGTACTCGATCACAGCTTCTCCCTCGTTCTGGGCATCTAACGGCGAGCATGACCCTCAAATAAACCCGCCAGCGGCGGGTTCATTTGTAGGTGTCTACGCTCTTGTTAGCCAGTTGTGTTCTTCTTGAGCCACTGCCATGCGTCCTTCGTCAGTCGCCCTTGACGGTCTCCCATCTTAACTGCGACGACTAGATGAGTGGTCGGCAGATCATGGGCCTTGGCTGTTACATAGAAATGCTCCGAAAGCTCGTTGGCCGACATGGTCGTGCCAACGATATAGGAACTCTTGATGTAGTGGAACCACCGTATCAGTCGTGCATGGCCCACAAAGGCGTCGTGGAACGCCCCATACTTGGCGTCAGGCTTACGATCGAATGTGATGATGTAGTATCTCATTCTGCGCCCTCCTTCTCTGGGGGCGCATCGGATCCTGCTACCAAGGCAGCGGGCTCGGATGTTGCCTGTTCGAGCATCTCTGCCTCGATTACCTCACCTTCAATCTGGTGTTGCTCATTCCCCATTGTCTCAAGCTCAAGCTTCATTACCTTCTGAACGTGTTGTTCTGATCTGCAAAAATCTGGATCAGTCAACGACTTGATGTAATACAGAATTATGAACGCGACCACGCTGAGTATGATTAGCGCGAGGCCCGTTTCGCTTGCGTAGTCGATTGCGTCGAAAAACTGGATCAAGCAGATTCCGATGCCGAAGACCAGAATCAGAAAGATCAGATACGGTCTGAACCCGCTTGATCTCTCTGTCTTGGAAAACCAGTCTTGCGCCGACTTCAACCAGTCAAGCGGGTTGAAGGGATTCGGCATGCTTCTTTTCTCCTTATTCTCTTGGCTAATTTGTTGTTATACAGAAATCTTCTTTTCCGGGACGCCGTCATTCAGAATACCTCCATTTTCAGCACCGACAAGGCTGTGTCAATCGAGAAACTGCCTTCAGACGCGAAAACACGGCTTGGACAGGCCATGGATAACGGCAAAGCTCAGTCGACGCGAAACCGCGCAGCGGATGAGCGGTCGGCTGAAGCGCATTGTTAGCGCTAATTGCCTTGCGGCCAATTTGTAATTGACATTAATAAGGG
>JAAYCU010000275.1 GCA_012729595.1 Phycisphaerales bacterium | reverse complement strand
TGGTACATGAAGTCGTGATAGCGCACTACGGACTTCTTTGGCGGGCGGCCCACAGGACGAGTCCGCGGGTGCATGCGCAGTGTCCGTTGTACGCCGTGCCAAGAGTCATCTGGGGAAACCGGGTTTGGCGGTCGTAACTTCATTGTAATCCCAAGGATAGCGGTGGTTGACGATTGGAATGCGGTGCTTCCCGTTCGATCCGATTTTATTAGTCTATGCGAATTTTCAGAAAATATGACTGGTAATTTCCTCGGTTTCGTGGATAATCAACCTCGGATTGCCGCACTAGGAAGTGGGAAGTGGCAATTTCCTGTCCACTGATTCGGAGTCTCAGTACCCAGTTGCATGTGTTCCATGGGTACTTGATATTACGCAGGGAGCTAGTCGGGGGGCTGTGGCTCTGGAGGGAGCCTATGGCCGATTTTCTTTGGCAAAGAGGGAAGCAGGATCTGCGCGTTCGTCGAGATGACGGCGTCGAGGATCCACTTGTTTGGGAGCATTGTGGCCGCGTGGCCCGGATGGCCGAGAAAATCGCTTCCGGCCCTGAAATGGCAAGATACACAATTAGCCGCCAAGCCCTTTATGTTGCCTGTTTGTATCATGATATAGGCTGGGTTTTACAAGCCAACGCAGGGACTTTGCCGGCCAAGGAGCTTTTCCTCAAGCCTACCACTGATCATCAGAGGACAATAGCCGCCGATTGGATCACAAATAACTTGGATGGGGTTATGGCGCCGGGGGTGTTGAGTTTGGCGGCCCAGGCCGTGCGCCATAGTAGCGATCGATCTACGAAGATTCTGGAAGCCCAGATTTTGGCCGAAGCCGACAATCTGGACCTCATCGGCCCACCGACGGTGTGCTTGATGGTTCGCAAACAGATGGCCGAGGGCAAGGCTTTGGAAAACTTGCTTTCCGTCTGGGAACGGCAGGAGGAATACCGATATTGGGAAGCACGAATTAAAGAGTGTTTCCGGCTGCCTTCTGTTCGGGCTTTGGCCGAACGGCGACTCAAGGACTTACGCCGCTTCATGGAGGACTTGCGGTCTTGCGTGCAGATGAACAATTTTGGTCATCGCCGACGACCGCGGCCGCTACGCGGCCCCGGCAAGTCAGTATTCCATTACGGGCCGAAGAAGTAACCCCCAGAAGATTGTCAATAAACGCGAATCTTGTTCTGTTGCCTTTATTCATGCGTGTATTTTCTGGTCGTGCCTGGTGGTGGTACGGCATCCACCCAAAAAACCGGATCGACCGCCCCCTTGTCAAACTGGCCGTTTCATCGGATATTACCGTTTGTCATAAACCTGAGAACCTGGGGTTTTTCGGAAAGGAAAACGACCGTGGACTATCTG
The DNA here is from genome assembly GCA_012729595.1 of Phycisphaerales bacterium. GTDB lineage: Bacteria > Planctomycetota > Phycisphaerae > UBA1845 > PWPN01 > JAAYCU01. The sequence continues at coordinate 2,446 of JAAYCU010000275.1, read as the reverse complement.
GTCATCAGCGGTGGGAAACGGTTACGTGGCAAGGTGGAGATCAGCGGAGCCAAGAACGCCGCTCTGCCCATTATGGCCGGGGTTTTGCTTTGCGAGGGGGAAGTCACCCTGCGCAACGTCCCGGATCTGATGGATGTGCGGACTATGGAGCATCTGCTGAACAAGCTTGGGGTCGCTTCTCGTCGGGAGGCGGATGGGACGCTGAAGTTCAGGGTTGAGGACGAAATGAACTGCCACGCCGATTACGAGTTGGTTCGGCGGATGCGGGCCAGCGTGTGCGTGATGGGCCCGATGTTGGCGAAGCGTGGTCGCGCCCAAGTCAGCATGCCCGGTGGCTGTGCGATCGGTGACCGACCAATCAATCTGCACTTGAGCGGAATGGCCAATCTTGGGGCCGATGTGGACTTGGTTAGCGGGGACGTGGTCCTCAAGGCCAAGCGGCTGACGGGCACGGAGATTTTTCTCGGTGGCCCGTTCGGTTCATCGGTGACCGCGACCGTCAATGTGATGATGGCCGCCGTCCTTGCGGAAGGACGTACCATTATCGAATCCGCGGCCTGCGAGCCGGAGGTGGCCGACGTGGCCAATTTCCTCAATGCCTGCGGGGCCAGGATCAGTGGCCAAGGTTCCCCACGCATCACGATTGAAGGGGTCAAGCAGCTCAAGGGCTGTGATTACACCGTTATCCCAGACCGCATCGAGGCCGGTACTTTCATAATGGCCGGGGCCATTACCAACGGGGAAGTCAGAATCACGAACTGCCGGTTGGAACACCTGCTGGCGGTTGTTGATCGACTCCGCCGTATAGGGGTCAATATTGAGCGGGACGGCGAGGATATCTTGGTATCCAGTTCCCGCCGGCTGGATCCGGTCGAGGTGACATCGCAGCCATATCCCGGATTCCCTACCGATCTGCAAGCTCAGATAATGGCCTTATTATGCCTGGCGGACGGGAATAGTATTATTACAGAGAAAATTTACCCGGATCGCTTCATGCACGTGGCCGAGCTGAATCGCCTGGGGGCCAAATTACACAAGGAAGGCCCGACGGTAATCGTTGAAGGGGTCAAAAAACTGATCGGGGCTCCGGTAATGGCTTCGGATTTGCGAGCCTCGGCCGCCTTGGTCCTGGCCGGCCTCGTGGCCAAGGGGGAGACCCGGATCAACCGCGTGTACCATATTGATCGCGGATACGAGAAATTCGAGCGAAAACTGCAAAACCTTGGTGCTGATATCGAGCGGCGCAGCGATGCCAGTGGAGAATGATTGGTATGCCCGCTGCCCTTGGGCTGGGGCCCCGCCGATTTCCAGGGATAAACTTTGTGCAGGACGGGTTTTAGGGTTGACAGGTGCTGGGGATCGGCTAAATTGACTCTGTTTTGGCCGCCCTGTCCCTCGGCGCAAAAAAGGGGGGGTGTCCGGAAATACCAAGGGATGGCCCGGCCAGCTACCATAAGACTGGCGTCAGCCTGATTCCGAGGAGAGCCTGCCGATCATCCGGGGCGGGATGAACCTGGATTACACGCGAAGGAGACTACACGTGCCGAAATCAGATTCTTACGCAAAGCGCCGATCTGCCTATGGGGTGCGGGGGTGCTGTTTAACCGCGATTGCGTGTGCGATGCTTATGGTTGCTGCCGGTTGCGGTCGACATCCGCTGGAAACCGGTTTTGCTAACCAAGGCAAAACGCAGATACAGTTTTTTACGCCGTCCGGGGCCACCGTGGCGGTGAGGGCTTGCCCGACTCGCAGCCATCAGATTCCCGTGTACGGAGCCTTTGAAAATCGGCTGGAGCAGTCGCCGGAACAGTTCTGCGTGTTCAACCTTGCCCCAGGTCGCTACGAATTCAAGTATACCGGGGCCGAGGGGTTGCCGGGGGCGAGCATCTATGGGGAGCTGATTGTCGAACATGCCAACAGCCACAAGGCCCGGGTATATCAGCGCCGTTCGTTCATTCCAGTGGCTCTGCCATCGGAGCAGTATAAGCGGGTTGCGCCCCAGGGTGATGAAATCTTCCCGTATCGGGGCGAGGCCTATCGTTACGCTATCGACGAACTGGATTTCGAACGATTGCGGCAGGGCGATGTAATAGAGAAAGTTGTCTTTGTCGCTGATCTGGCAAAGGCCGAACGCGTCAAGAATCGGACGGAGACTGCCTTGGCGGTTTGCGAGAACGAGCTGGAGTACGCTAACAAGCGTTACCAGATCGCCTATCGCAATTATTTAATGGACGTGCATGATCCGCTGGCCAACTTTTTCGGATCGGATAAAGAACATTTGAAGTGGGAGAGGCGGCGTCAGGAAAAGATGCAGCGCATTGAAATGCTCCAGCATCGTCTGCGCCGGGTACAGGCCCTGCTTAAGGGTGACCATGTGCTTATTCGCGAAGGCATGCTTGTGCTGGCAACCGAGGAGGTGGTCAAGCCGCATACCAACGTGGTCGAT
>JAAYCU010000274.1 GCA_012729595.1 Phycisphaerales bacterium | reverse complement strand
TGCGGGCTAATGGAGAAACAACGCCATCTACGCAAAATAGCGCGGACGGGGAACATCCTGCCGCTACCCCGACAACCCAAAACGCCGTGGATCTTGCCAGGATCAAACAGAAAGAAGAGATCAATACTGTCTTGACTCGTCTGATTAACTGGATGGCGGATGATACTGCCATCTATCGGTCGGGTAGCTACGGAGAGATGATGCTCCATCGCGCGGCTTGCTTTGTTTTTTTCAGCACTGGGGTGGCCGTTTACCAGATGGGCTGGCGGGCGCTGGCCCTGATGCTGCTTGGGATCTATATGGTCCGACGCGGGCTCTTCTGTACGTCGCGATACTCGAACGCCGTTTATCGTTGGTTGACCCTGATCGGCCTTATCGTCGGCCTGGCCATGCAAATCGCCGGTACCCTGGTCCACGCCTGCGGGCCTCATGTCGCCTGGGCTTCCACCCTGTACTTTGTCCTGATTTACCTTGGCAGTATGGGCATGACCTTGGGTTACATGGGGATCGTATATCTGCTTTATCAGCAAGAGATCTGGCAAGCCCGCTTCCGGCCCTTGGTGGCCGTCGGGCGGATGAGCCTGACATGTTACATCGGCACCTCCTTTTTGTTCGGTATGATTTTCTACGGATACGGTCTGGGTCTCATGGGCCGGGTCAGCTTTTTTCAGGCGGAGCTGCTGACCTTATGCGTACTGATTACCCTCATGATCTTCAGCGTGGTTTGGTTGAAAGTCTTTCAGATCGGCCCGCTGGAATGGCTTTGGCGGACGCTGACTTACCTGCGTTTTGTTCCGTTGATCCGGAAGCACGCCTGATTTCGAAACATTGTCTCGATATCGATGCGCCAGCTTGCGCGCCCGCGCAGATGGATGAATCTTTCTTGTTTTACCCTGCCCGGATAGACGAAAATCCGTTAAACCTTTTGAAATCGCCCGGTCGATACATACTCTCCGCGGCGATCGTCAGGGTGAGCAAGCCCTGGTGTTATCGAAGCGGTAAGAACAAGCCATAACGTATTGTGGATGCTACCATCAAAACACTTGTCCTCAGGAGAAAAAACCATGTGTAAGAAAATGAGCTTAATGGCCGTCGCGATGATGCTGTTCTTGATGAACGCGGCCTGTTGCCCGTCATCGATGTTGGGGATGGCCGCCATCGCGGCCCTGCTGAGCGGCGGAAGCGCTGAGCCTCAGTAAGCCTTGCGGTTTCAAGACCCGCCCGACCGGACGGTCCACCTTATTAGCACGAGGTGTTTTGTTCGTCGGTCAACCTTAACGCGGGATTTGACGATTATGGCAACGGCACCCGATGGATATTCCACCGGGTGCCGTTGTTCATTCCAAGGTTCGTCGGAATTTAGTGTCGTCCGAGGGCGGCTCAGCCTCCGGTCGTTCCGGTTCCACCGGCGGCCAAGGCCGCTACGGCCGCAGCAATCGGAGCCAGTCCGGCCAGAGCGCAGGTCGCGCAGCAGCCGGACAGTAGCATTGCTGACATAAGAACCGTCGCATAAGCGAGTTTCTTTAACATGTTCTGTCTCCCGTTGTAGAGTATGCATTTCCAAGACGCGACCCTTGTCCTGATCGCGTTACAATCCAGAAATCCTAACTTTCTGTTAGAGGATCGTCAACGACCGACCAAGCGGGCTGCCATCCGCGACCGGCCCCCAAGGTTACGCAAGTATCATTGCTCCAGGAAGATCAGGTAAGGTATGCGTCATACCTGAAAGGTTCACTTTAGACATGTGTAGCGGCCAGGGTTAGCCGAGCCGTGTACAATAAGCTAGAGGCTTGGCCCTATACTAGTTTAATCCAAGGGATTAAGGACTAATCCAGTGGCGAGCTTGGGATAGAAGAAGGTACTCTTCTGGGGCATGAGGTCGCCGGCCTGGCTGACCCCGCGCAAATCCTCCATCGTGCAGGCCTTGCAGATCAGGGCGATGCCCTTGTCGTGGCGGACCAGGTTATCCGCGTCGGCCCCGGAGCGGGCGTAATGCACGGTCGGCGGGCTGCCGCCGAGCAGGTCGCGGGTGAGTAATTCATCAAGCAGGTAAGTATGGATGTATGCCAGGTCCAGGTTTCGCCAAGCCGGACTTTGCTCAGGGGCAAGTTGATCCAGTATCCCCCGTTCGCTGAAACGGGCCAGGAACATCTGTTTCGTCGCGTCCACCCATACGGCCAGGTCGTAGGGCGAAGTCTGCGGTAGAATCGTGTCGAAATCGGCAGGGGTGCCGGCCGCCGGCTCAAGCTTCAGCCCATCGCGAAGCTTGCCTAGCACGCTTTCGACATTCAAGTCGCCGAACCCGCTAATGATCCGGTGGGTGGGCAGGATCAGGGCGCCGGGATCCTCCATCGCACACAGCCCAACAAGCACGAAACGCGCCGGGTGGTCCATGGGCAGTTCGCCGGCCGCACAACGCTTATCGCGATAATTGAGCGCCGTTCCGTAACGGTGGTGTCCGTCGGCGATATAGACGGGCTTGGTAGACATCTCTTGCTGTACAGCTTTGATAATCGCCGGGTCGGTTACTGCCCACATCCGATTGGTTACGGTATCCAGTTCGGCGGTCGCATCCGGTTTCCGCGACCCGGGTTCCAGCAAGCGGGCCACCGCTCCGTGCGGATCGCTGTATAGCCCGAACACCGCCGACAACTGAAAGCTCGTTGCCTGCATCAACTTGAGCCGGTCTTCCTTGGGGCCGCCGAAGGTATGTTCGTGTGGAAAAACTCCGCCTTGGCCAAAGGGTTCCAGTCGCAGCCGAGCGAAGAATTTTTTTCGGGTATACTGCTTTCCGCCGTGTTCGTAAATCTGGTGATAAACATAAATGGCCGGTTCGTCCTCGACCATCAGCGTCCCGTCCTCGCGCCAGACATTCAACCGTTCGGCCGCCTCGGCATAAACGTGGTCCGGCCCGGCCGACTTGGGCGGTACGAAAGGCAGGTCCACGGCCACGATGTTCCGTTCGCTCCGACTCAGCAATCGCTGCTTATCCTCCGCGGTCAACACGTCATAAGGCAGAGCGACCATCTCGGACAAATCCGGCCCGAATTGTTCGGGGTTGTATCGCCAGGCGCGAAAGGCAGTGATCTCGGGCATTACGCTGTTCCTCGGTATTCAAATGCTTCATTTATCAAGGTTGGCAGTATATCAGGTAAATTGCAGTCTTCAATCCGCTCCTATTAACGCGGTTGACCAGGATGGTCGGCGGCTCATAGCAATTCCTTCAGTTGACCGAGATTTCCCATTTGACCTCGCCCGGCAATGCCGCCGGGCCGTGTTCTGTTATTGTACCAGCGCCCCCCGTTGCGCCTACCCCGTTTTCGAGTTTTCTCCCGTCCCGACGGCTGAAATAACCCC
>JAAYCU010000273.1 GCA_012729595.1 Phycisphaerales bacterium | reverse complement strand
GAAAACCCATGAGAAGAAGACCGCAGATGAAGAAGACAATTGATTGAATGACGGGAAGAAGACCCGCCGGAAGAAAACTACATTTTCAAACCGGCCGATTTACCCCACATTCAGGACGGCGTTGAGACCCCCTACTCCATTACATGGACATGGATATCCGCTGGGTTCGTACGGGAGGATTCATCGCATACCATTTACCATGCGACAAGTCCTTGCTGGCCGTAACATTGATCGTATAATGCAAAGGTCTGAACAACCTACCCGGCCAGGGGGGCCGGTTAAAGCCCCAGATACCGCCTACGCTAACTCGCCTCGGAGGCCAAGATTACCCAGGTTAGTAACTTCGTGTTCGCATACGAGAGGTCGCTTGATGCGCAATGCATTTAAGGGAAGCAGCGGGGTCTTAGCACTATGGCTGGCAATTCTTCCGGGCACAGCCTGGGGTTTAGGGTTACGTAATACGAATTTTGCCGAAGTGCGGAGCGGCCTATTCGCCGATTGGCATGCTCATCCCACATACATGGTGGACGGACACACGGCCTACATGCATTGCCCTTCACCGGAGCATTTCCGCGGACTCATGCAGGCAATACGCTGCGATCCGCCGATAATTGCGCCGTTCATCGCCTCGGCCAGAGCCAAGGGGGTCATCGAGGGGGATGCCGGCGATTTTTCAGTATGGGTGGACCTGATTCACGATGATGGTTCGTTCTCTTATAGACACGCGGCCCATTTCGATCGTCGGACGGAAGAGTGGCAGGAGGCTTCAGTTGAGATTGTGCCGTCCAAACCGGTCGTGGAGATCCAATTCTTCCTGCTCTTGAGACATACGAAGGGTGAGGCATGGTTTGCCCAACCTCGCTTGCAGTTTACGCCCGTGACCTTCAGACGACTGGAAGCCGTATCCGGCTTATGGCAGGCCGGCAGCCTGTCAATACGGGCGGAAACTAACATGCCGGCCACAATCACCATGGCTGGCTTCAAAGAAAGAACGGGCACTAAAACCACCCAGGAACCCTCCGCATTAACCGTTGAAATCCCGGATATTGGCCATCCTCGCAAAGTCCGCCATGTCATCCTGGAGGCTCGCTCGGCCTTCGACGAATCTAATCGTGCACGAGTGCGACTCGATGTCACGGCTGTCCCCCGGACGAAACCGCCCGTGAACTGGCGTGCCTGGATGACCGACGCGTTAACCCGCGTATTCATTGATACTCTCCCCCCCACCCACTCGCCTGGTGGCACTCCGGCCGAGCCCATAACCATTGACGCCGTGCGTAACGGACACGCGGATATTCAAATTGCGGTCGCGGCCAATCCCCACGACTCGGATCAGCACGTCGAGGTAACCATCGGCGACCTTACCGGAGAGGCCGGCACTTTGTCCGGTGAACTCTGGCAACGATTTCGCGTCGGCTTCGTTCGTAATGAGCAACCTCCCCAGCATCCCTTCCTTGAGCGTCCCGGTCCGACTTGGTGGCCTGACCCACTCCTGACCTGGCAACCCCTTGCGATCCCCCCCGGTCAGACGCGTTCGGCCATCCTGACGGTTCATGTGCCCGCCGGGCAAGCCGCCGGCCTTTACGAGGGACATGTCACTGTTTCTCAGACTGGAGGTCAGGAGCAAAGGTTGCCGGTTCGCCTGAAGGTGCATGACGTGACGTTAGGCAACCATCCGCGCATTAAGAACGCGTTCGCGCTCATGGACGGTTTTCTTGAAAAAGTCTACGGCCGCATCACGCCCGAACTTCGTCGGGCCTATACGGCGTTCGTCCTTAAGCACCGTCTCAACCCCGACGACATCAGCCGGACCCGTCTACCCGATCTGGAGGAGTTGGTCTGGGCTAAGGAACGGGGCCTGACCACATTCAATATTCTCAACCTTGTCCCCGAGCCTAGGCACGGGGAAGACTGGGTCTGTTACGCCTCCCTGCAGGCTTATACCCCCGAATTCAAGCAGCGTGTGATTGAAAGGCTGGATGCGTTCGTGCCCGAGCTTGAGAAACGCGGCCTACTGGATATGGCCTATGTATACGGCTTCGACGAACGGGGACCGGAGTATATCCCCGTGATTCAGGAATACTTCGGCCTGATCAAGCAGCGTTACCCCCGGCTGCGTACGCTCTCGACCTGCTGGCCTCCGGCTGACACGGATCCCGCCTCTCTGGCCATCGACTGGTACTGTCCTCTATCCAACCTATACGATCTGGAAGCGGCCGAACGACATCGCGCTCGTGGTGGCGAGATGTGGTGGTACATCTGCCTGGGACCGATCTGGCCATACGCAAACTGGATGCTCGAATATCCGCTGATCGAAAGCCGACTGCTCTGGTGGCAAACCTGGCAACACAAAGTGGACGGTTTGTTATACTGGGGATTGAACATATGGAACCGGCCGCATAACGATGCGCCAATCCCCGACGACGCGGACGCCATGCTGAAATGGTCTGTGACGCAAGCCTCAGCCCCGAACGGCGACGGCATATTGCTCTATCCGGGAACGGCGGGCCCGCTAGGTTCGCTACGGCTGCTTGGTATCCGCGCCGGAATCGAGGACACCATGCTCATGGATATTGCCGAAGCCCGACTCGGCCGTGACATGGTTGAACAATGCGTTCAAAAGGTAACGAGCGGGTTGACCGATTTTACCCGCGACCCGGCCGTCCTTCATACCGCCCGACGGGCTATTCTCTCGAAGCTAGAGAAGGGTAACTAACCGCTCGATTCGGTCGTGCCCTATTTTTCCAAAAGTAGATCATGGGCGTCCGCCCGGAGGGGCTTGTATATCAAGACACGATGACAACGCCGCTACATGAAGGTTGATATCATAAAATCAATTTGCGAGCTTATAACAACTGGAGTAGGTACGGGGACGCCAGCGGCCGAAAATCCCATGCAAACCTGCGTGCCAAATAAGCCGATATGTCAGAAATCAATCGTAAATCCTTGACGCTGAGCCCTCTATCAGATACCGTCGACGGCCGAGAAATCATCCCGGAGGCGTGCCCGAGCGGCTGAAGGGGACGGTTTTGAAAATTAAATTTGATCCTATCCTGTTTACAGGAACCGCGTTTTCAGTCCCTTAAAGCCCGCAGCAATCCGCCGATTCCGCCCGTAAGATCCCGCCCGGTTGTCGCGACAACCAAGGATCAACAAAAATCCTGCCAGGGGATGCGGTTCGTATAACCGATGCTCGGATTGTAATGGTTGTCGTGGGTTGTCGTCTTTTTTTGCCACGTAAGAGCATTACCCGATTTACAGCTACCTTTATCTTCGCAAAAAGTTAGCTTCACTCGGGTTATCACGATCAAACGTCACCAGCATCCTTCCCTCTCACCCCACCCCGTCCAATCGCCCCATCCCCGAACTTATCCCGAATCTTATCAATCGCCTGGTCGAGCTGCCGGTGGCGGAAGGATTCTTCCTGGCCGAACAGGGAAAGCTGTTGGCCTGCTCCGTTTGAAAGCTGTGAAACCCCAACACCAATCAAACGTACGGCCGGGGGCTGTTGACTGGACCATTCATTAAAAAGGGCAGTCACAGCTACCCATATTGTCTGCGTTTCGTCAGTGCCAACCTCTATGGTGCGGCTACGGGTAATGGTCTTGAAATCGCCGCTACGGATCTTCAGGGTTACGGTGCGGGCCAAAAGGCCATGACGCCGGAGGCGGCGGGCTACCTGGTCGGTCTGTCCCAGTAGTACACCCCTCAGGTGCTCGTGATCGTCGACATCGACCGGGAATGTTACCTCCTGGCTAATGCTCTTGGCCTCTGTGTCTGGAACAACCTCCCGGTCATCGATCCCCCGAATAAGCCGATAGAATTGCCCACCAGCTTCCCCGAAGCGATCGCGCAGCACAGCCTCAGATAACCGCCGGGTGTCAGCGAAGGTGCGGATACCCAGTTCCTCGAATCTCGGAAGGGTTGCCTTGCCTACGCCCCACAGCCGGGAAATCGGCAGCGGATCGAGAAACGCCTGGATCCCGTCCTGAGGCACGACCATTAGGCCATCAGGCTTGTCCAGGTCGCTGGCCAGCTTTGCCAAGAACTTGTTCGGGGCCACGCCGACGGATGCTGTGAGTTCTGTTTCCGCTTGGATCCGCCGCTTCACCTCTCGGGCGATTTCCTCCGGCTGGCCAAACAGCCTTACCGATCCAGTGACATCCAGGAATGCTTCATCAATGGAAAGCGGCTCAACCAGCGGAGTAAACTGCACCAAAATCTGGAATACCTGTGCAGAGACTTCCGCGTACCTTTTCCCTCTGGGTGGCACAACAACGGCCTCCGGGCAGAGGCGCATGGCTGCCCCCATCGGCATCGCACTGCGGCAGCCGAATTTCCGGGCTTCGTAGCTGGCTGCGGCCACCACACCTCGTTCCTCCGGACGAGTACCGACGAGTACCGGCTTTCCCCGAAGCTCAGGTTGGTCCAATTGCTCGACGGACGCAAAGAATGCATCCATGTCAACGTGCAGGATGTGGTGGAGCTGGTTCATCAGCGATGATTATACGCGAAACGTGTACGCAGCCATCCCGGGGAAAGAGGGAACAGCTGGCGATAGCTCAGCGTAGTACTGGGGGCGTAACTGGTCGAAACAGGGTACCCCGCCAAACACTCCTTGGCATCGATTGGCAAGAAAAACAAGAACCCAGGAGAATATGTGAAGACACAGACGGAACCGCCGCGAATTGCGCACGCAGCATCCACGGACATCCTTTGACAGTTATTGTCCGCCGAACCATGTTGCCGAACAGGTGTAGCCGCTCAACGCATTACCTGCGGTTTACAAATCCAGGTAAGATGTGACGTAAGCACTTGTCAAAACATCGGTTCCGAAAGTTGCCTCCTCTACTGGGTGCAGCTCCTGCGGCGGAATCCTGAACTCGTCAGAATCGTGGTGTCGTGGGAGCGGCTGCCGCTGGTGATCCGGCAGATCATGATGAACTTGCGAAGGACCGCCGGTGCAACGTGATGACAGCCATTCGGTGATCGCGTGTGCATGGTGGCCTGCTATGCGCAAAGAATCGCAAATGGAGATCTAGGCCAGATGCTACCCACTGAAAGGTTGCGGTATGAATATGTGTCCTGGACGGATAGATGATCCACCCCACATACATTTTCTCCTGAGGTAAGTTTGAGTATGGCGAAAAGACAATCCATCAATGTCATGGTTTCAAAAAGGGAGCCGAAGATTCATCATGTTCATCATGCAAGCGTCCACGACCACCAGCCAGCCAAGTTGGACCGATCGAGGATGCAGCCTCTACAGATGCAGTAGTTATACTCTCATGGTTATTTGTCCATCGACATGGTAAGACCACCCAAAGGCACATGTACCCCAGAATACTGTGCCCAATATGACTATGATTCACCTTCTCATGACTTCGAATTTCTCTGGTTTCTTAAGTAAAGGGGTGTTTATCCAGCGTCAAGAAGTGTAAAGCTGGTTAGAGGATCGGAGTAAAT
>JAAYCU010000272.1 GCA_012729595.1 Phycisphaerales bacterium | reverse complement strand
TCATTGGTGTTGAGCCAACCGTTGGCAACCGCTTGAAAGTAAAACTCGGTCCCCGCATAGGGAACAGCCACATGAAACAGGGCAATGTCCAGGGGTAGGGTTTTAGCAAAATCAATTGTTTCCCGAATCGTCGCCTCCGTCTCGCCCGGCAGTCCGATAATGAAGTATCCCCAAGTACGTATGCCAAGTTGATGGAGCATTGCTACGGTTTCCGCGGCCTTCTCTATTTTCGCGTCTTTTTTACATGCGTCCAAAACCGACTGCGAACCGCTTTCCAGTCCCAGGGCAATAAGCCAGCAGCCGGCCTGTTTCATTTTGGTTGCCATTTCCCGGTCGATGGTATCCACCCGGCTATTGCAGGCCCATTTGAGCTTGAGGCCCTTGGCCAGGATAAGATCGCATAAACGCAGAACCCCTTGGCGATCAAAGGTGAACAAATCAGCCAGGAATACCACCTTATGCACATCATGGCGGGCCAGATATTCGATTTCCTGGATAATACTTTCCGCCGAACGGTATCGAACCGATTTCCCCCAGATCACCCCTTCAAAACAGTATGTGCAACGGTAGGGACAACCGCGATTGGTTAATAACCAGACATACCGTTTCCCGATAAATGGCATCCGGTATCGATCCAGGGGGAGTAAGTGTTGCTTCGGGATCGGCAGATCGTCGAGGTTCTCAAGCAGCGGACGGTCTTCATGCACCGCAATCTCACCCCGATCGTCCCGAATGGCGGTACCTTTGCAGCCGGTGAGCGGTCGACCTGCCCTGGTTCGATCGAGAACTTCTCGAAAGGTAAGCTCGGGCTCGTGTCTAATAACCACATCGAGGTCGGGAATTAACTCGAGGGTATTTCGGGGTACCGCCGAGGGATGCGTACCCACCGCGATCGTCATCGCCCCCTCTTGCTTGGCGACCTGGATTCCGCGCGCATCAATATCAAAGGTCGTACCTGTCACATAGCTGACATAGAAGGAGGGGCGCTTATCCCTGACCCTTGCCTCGAATTCGCGCCAGGTCATCTGTTCCGCAATCGCATCGATGATCTCCACCGACATTTCGTCAGGAACCATGGCGGCCAGATAAGCCAGGGAGGTTTGCGGCCAGATCATCCGTTCCCGGCTTCGTCGGCCCCACCGGCACACGTCACGGATGTAGATGTGCCCATCCGGCGAGGGGGGGTTCACAATCAATACATCGATGCGACCATTTCCATTCATAGCCACGATATGGGTCTCCACGGTTTCAATCGTTTGCGGCCGCCGCAGCCTGCGCTGCCTTGGCCGCCGTCTCAGACATCGCCGCTGCCGCAGAATCTATGTCTTTGCACAGCAGGTAATCACCCAGGAACAACGCATCCATCCCCGTGTTTTGGTAACATTCCAGGGCCTGCTCTGGCGTATTGACGATAGGCTGACCGCGAATATTGAACGAGGTGTTCAGGATGCAGTACACTCCTGTAAGTTCTCCAAAACGCTCGATTAATGCATGGTAGCGGGGATTGTGGCGGCGGCTGACCGTCTGCACCCGACCGGTCCCGTCCACATGGGTGATGGCCGGCACTTTGTCGCGCATGTGGGCAAGCACGTCGTAGACAAGAATCATATACGGGGAAGGATAATCTACATCAAAATAGTCGCCGCAGCGCTCCTCAGGCACCGAAGGGGCAAAGGGGCGAAACGATTCCCTGAACTTGACCCGGGCGTTTAAGATATCCTTCATCTCGGCCTGACACGGATTGGCCAGGATGCTTCGATTACCGAGAGCCCGAGGACCACATTCCATACGTCCGTCAAACCAGCCCACGATCTTTCCCGCAGCGAGTAACTCGGCCGCCCGCTTAGGCGCATTATCCACATGCTGCGCCTCATAGCCCGCCTGTCGGATAGCGCTCCCAAAATTCTCTTTCGTATAATGACAACCCAGATAAGCGTGTTCCATCACATAAGTTCTTGGATGGCGAAGCTGATTGTTCCACAACCAGTAGCAGGCCCCGATACTGGTCCCGGCGTCATTGGCCGCCGGCTGTACCCATACCTCCCGGAACGGCCCGCGCTTCAGAAGACGACCGTTCATCACGCTGTTCAGACATACCCCCCCGGCCAGACAAACCGTCGGCAGGCCGGTCTGTTGATGCAGCCAGTCGGCCATGTGGAAACACACTTCCTCCGTCCGCTGCTGAAGGGCGGCGGCCACATCCATGTAGTGCCGGGTTACTTCTCCATCCTTGGCTCGCGCAGGACCGAACGTATCCAGGAATTTACTGCTCCACCAGTGCGGCCGGCCCTTCAGGTGATATTCAAAGTAACTCAGATCGACGCGATACTCGCCCTCGGAGGTACAGACGATTATTTTGCGGAACTCATCAATATAGCGGCTCGCATCACCGTAAGGGGCCAGTCCCATTACCTTGCCCTCGCCACTAGCAAAGAGAAAGCCTAAATACTCGGTGATGCCGCCATATACCAGGCCAAGCGAGTGTGGGAAGTTAATCTTTTTGAGGCAATGCAGATCGAGGCCATCGCCGTAGCCGAGCCACGTACAACACCATTCGCCGGCCGCGTCCACCGACATGATCGCTGCTTTGGAGTATGGTGACGTGAGGAAGGTGCTGGCGGCGTGCATGAGATGGTGCTCACTGTAGTGAAACCGGGTTTTGCCCCCGTCGAGGCCGAGTCGGTCCCAGACCGTTCGCTTCATGCGTAACATGTCCAGGAATTTATCACCGCGGCTGCGCACGAGGCCGATCGAGCGCGGAAAGTAGCGCAGGATATGGGCGAGTCGGCCGCCCAGACCCAGATACGGGTTCCAGTAGTAAACAATGTGATCCAGATCGCGCGGGGTTATTCCCGCCTCACGACAGCACCACTGCATCGCATGGATCGGGAAGTCGGGGGTGTGTTTACACCGCAGGAAACGTTCTTCCTCGACGAAACCCAACAAGTCGCCATCCTTGATGATGGCCGCTGCCGCGTCGTGGCCATAGCAGTCAAAGCCCAGAATGTACATCAGTTTCTACCTCCCATGGGAATATGGCTAGATGTTGACGCACCGGAATCTGGAACATCAGCATCTATTTTGTATGTTCCAATGTGACGGGCGCGAAAGGATCGACCAGCGCCGCCCGCTGCTTTTCCCGGGCCGCCCAGATCATACGTAGAATCACTCCACCCAAGGCAATCCACCCGGCCAGGGCGATACACAGAGCCGCGATCAGCCACAGCGGTGCCTGCCGCGGGCCGGGAACCATGCAGGCCACGCCGCACAATATCAAGCCCGTCGCGAGGAGTCCGATACCTGCCTTGACCATGGGTTTGGTCCATACAAACCGATCCATGAAACGGTTCAGTCTGCCGGGCAGGGGCGGTGGTCCGAAGAGCAGAAAGTTGAGCTGGTGGCAAAGAGCTCCTGCAAACAGAGCCTGAAGCAAGACGAACAGAAACGCGCCGCCGAGGACAGCCATTACCATTTCGGACCCGCCGCAAACGGCAACCACCGCCGTCACGGCCGCCCCGAACAGGGCGAAGAGTACACCCAGGATACTGAGGGATACCACCGGATTGAAACAGGCGGACGCGAACAGAATGATTGCCAGAAATCTCAAACCATCCTTAAACACACTCAACTTAGAACGGCCCAGGCGTTCTTTATAGGGCATGGCCACCTCCTCTATGGACAGGCCCGGATCAAGCACGGCGATGCAACTCATCGCCGGGGTAAAGTGCAATCCGTCCGGAAGGGGCATCATCTTTTTCAGACTTTCCCGTCGAATAACCCGCATCCCCGAAGCTACGTCGCTCAGCCGCTGTCCGGAAACCATACCGACGAGTCGGGCGAATATCCTGTTCCCAAGCTTGCGCAAGAAGGGCATTTCGCTCTCAGGATTCATCCGGCTCCCGATGACGATATCGGCATTGGTTTCATAATGACGGTTAAGCAGACTGATAAATGAACGTGGGTCACAGGTTCCATCCGCATCCATAAAACCGACCAATTCGGCGTCCGTCGCCTGAAATCCGGCCTTGATGGCCGCCCCATATCCTCGATTCCGCTCGAATCTGATCTTTATCACTTCCCCATAACGATCCGCAACGGCTTGGGTACCGTCGGTCGAACCGTCGTTAACGAACACAATCAGTACTTCGTCAATAGGGGTCTGGGAGACAATCTCCGTCCGGGCCGCCAGGGCACGTTCCAGCGTGCTACCAATCGCGGCCTCCTCATTCAAGGCGGGGATGACGACGGCCAGACGGCGCCGGACTCTATGTATTTCCGGCCGTCCCTCAAAGGTTGCTGCCCGTTGCGAGCGACCTGATTGGGATGATTCTGTCGTGGAACTCATTTTTGTTCCTTTCGATATTTCCTATGACAATTGTGCTTTCTCGAGAATGCAACAAACACCGTCCATCGTGATGTAATCAGATCAGAATGGTAGAGATTGATTATTGAAAGCCCTTTACTGTTCTTTATTATCCACTCTATCGCTTACCTTAGCGGTATTCGGACGTGTCCAGTTATGTACATCAGAATAGTGGATAAATGAACGGCGCGAGGGCCGACGATTGTGCGAATATGATCAATCCTCCCACCAATAGCAAGACTACTATCAGGGGGATCATCCACCATTTTTTTTCTTGGCGTATAAAGGTGAAGAACTCTCGAAAGAGCGACTGTCTGCCCATATTATACTTCCTTTGCATTTGCCAAAGCCCATCGTCGTTTGCCGTGGGCGTAATTGAGTTTACATTACCAAGGGGCTCGATTCCAATTCGATGCTTCGCCGCATACCCGCTTCGTAATCGACCGCATGCGGCTTTTCGGTAACAATGTAGTTTCCGATCGTGATGGCATCGATGCCTGTATTGACGAAGGTGTTGATGGCGTCATGAGGGGTACACACGATTGGTTCACCACGAACATTAAATGACTTAAACTGACCGATTTCATGCCGCCAGGAGCTTTTCCAGGCGGCGGAGTACCGGACG
>JAAYCU010000271.1 GCA_012729595.1 Phycisphaerales bacterium | reverse complement strand
TTCGGTATTTGCGAGGAAGTCGCGGTTGGTAATCGAAGGGCTGGGTGTTTTCCCTGGATAGGCGTATATTAGGGGACAGTATCCGTATGCACGAACCAATGGGAGGGAATTAAATGTCCAGGTTCGCTCGCGGATTATGCGTTGCGGTGTTATGGCTGATTACGGTACCGGCCGTTGGGCAGTTCAGGATAGATCCTAATGATGACTGTACCCTGCGAGGGGGGCACAACGATAACGCAAGTGAGCCCTTCGGCCTGTTCGTTAAGGGTATCTCGGAGGTAAGCTACCTGGAGTTTACGCTGGGCAACACTCCTGTATCACAAGCCAAGCTGATATTGTCCCAGAGGGATTGGCTTGTAAATCCCTGGACTATCGTAGTCAAGGGCGCCGAGTTTCAGTTCGACGAGACGACGTTTACCGCCTGGGCTACCGGCCACGGCTGGCCTCTGGTGGGTACTTTTCTGGTGGATGGCACGCGACACAATCTTCCGTGGCAGAGAGTCTACCAGATGGACCTGACCAGTTGGTACAACGCCAATCTTGGTAAAACCATGTCGCTTTTCCTGACCCGGGATTATCAACCTGATGTGGAGGTCGGCCCGATTTTCGAGGATAAAGAGGGCACGAATACCGGTATCCCGTATCACCCGGTTCACGGCCCGCGGATTGAATGGATCCCCGCGCATAATGTGCCCGTTATTCAGTTGAGCGTCGAGGCCATCGAGAGCGCCGTTGATTTCGGCGAAAGCCTTTCCGTGGATACCTTCATTGTGAGCAACGGATCCGGTGGCACATTGCATTACGCCATCACCGACAATCAGCCCTGGCTCAGCGTCAGTCCGGCTTCCGGGGCGCTGGGGGAGGGGCAGTCGCGCACTCACACTATCAGCTATACGTTGGGCAATTATGGCGTCGGCATATATCAGGCCAATATCACCGTCAGCGATAATGGCAGTTCTCCGCCCGCCCTTTACAGTTCCCAGGTGCTTCCCGTGACCGTGCGATTGCGCACGGTTTTACCCGACCTGGATCATGACGGCGACGTGGACCAGGAGGATTTCGGGAAGTTTCAAGCCTGCTACGGCACGAGTGTTCAACCGGGCTGCGAGATGGCCGACTTCAACAGCGATGGTGCGGTAAACCAGGTTGATTTCGGAATCTTCCTCGGATGTTTTTCGGGAGCAGATGTTCCCGCGGACAAGACCTGCGCGGACTAGGTTCGACAGTAACCGCGAAAGATGCCGAGTAAACGGTCACTGAATTCTCCCCGGCCCAGTGGTACAACCTGGCTTGGCATCGTGCCAGATGCCTTGGCTTCGCCGCGGGACATATTCTGCCGACGTATGGGCCAGTTATGATGAGCAAGATTGCCCAATTCTAATATTTCTCCAAGCTTGTATCTCGCCGACAGGGGCCCGCTGGTCAAGACCGCTATCGCTCTGTTGGCAGGAATTCAACATATACTGGCCGCGCCGGAGTAGTATATCGGTTCCGTTGAAACTATCCGTTCCCTCCGTTTCGCCCCGCCACCGATCCGTGGTTCAACGCGTTTTACGATTTGTAGTTCCCGGCCACAATGCTGAAACCCCCAGTTTGTCGGTCCTTCCCAGCCATTTTACGGATGGTCGGCCGTCCTTCCGCCCATGCCGCCGTCCTCGGTTGCCAGCCGGGCGATTGAGTTAGCATGAGCTGGGGGTATGGGCGGGTTATGGTTGTCTCGGATTCCCGGGCCCTCTGAGACGTTCAGAGTTAAGGGGGAATATTTTACAGGGACCATGGGATGTAGGATGCAAAGTGTTCTGTTTTTGTTATAGACAACGTATTGGGATGCTGGTATAATCACTCAGGCGGGGATGATAGGTCCCTCTTATTGGTATCTGAAATGTCAGGCCTGCCGCGGATTCCAGCGGCGCAAAAAAATGGAGTTAAGTAATGCGCAATCGCAAATCAGGGTTCACGCTGATCGAAGTGTTGGTGGTCGTGGCCATCATTGCTCTGCTTATTTCTATTCTGCTTCCTTCGCTTTCCGCCGCCCGGGCTCAGGCCCGTAGCAGTGTATGCATGAGTAACCTTCACCAGGCCACGATTGCCATGGCCGGGTATGCCTCGCAAAGCCAAGATTATATACCTCGCGGGGGAAACGTAACCCGCTACTGGGGAGACGAGGGTTTCCCGCCCAACATGCACTGGACAATCGTACTCGCACGTTATACCGGCATGAACCTGCGTCCTATTTTCGAGCGAGCGCAGGCGGAGGGAGAAGGCACGTCATCTGTAAGAGGACCTGATCTGAGCGATCGAAACCCCTCATTACGTGGCCAAAAGCTCAATGAGCTGCTTTGGAAGGCATATGTACAAACGCCGGTCTTTCAGTGTCCTGAACGGGCCTCGGATAGCAGTGTCCCGGAGTCTGTTAGCTATGTGGTCAATGCTATTACGGGATACATTGACATGAGTAACCCAAGTACACCAGATCCGGTAACCGAAGAAGTGACCTCGGCAACCAGGATGTCGGAGTGGAAGTTCCCCGCTCGGACCATATACCTGACGGAATTCGAAAAATCCTCGGTGTCTATATTTTCGAGGCGTGTATGCAACTGGCTGCCAAATTATGAGAGTGGCCCAAATGATCATGGTGACTTGGGCTTCATGGATGTCGGCGGTGACACACATATGCCCGGTGGGCCGGTGCCCCAGAGTGAGACTGCCGCAGGTGGATCATTTCGTCGCGTGGCTCGGTTTATGCATAGCAAACGGCGGGTCAATGCCAGCTTTGCTGATGGTCACGCCGAAGCGGTGGATTCATTGCCCCAGGCAGGGGAAGGTGTTGAGGATCCGATTAACGGTTTCCCCGACAATGGCCCGTATAATCTGCGTTGGCTGCGGCTTTTTGGGGTTACGGAGAGAAGATAAGCCAGTAAGTTGGGACATTGTCGTATAGCCAGTTCGATAGAATGGATCGTTAAGGCTTACGTGAGATGGATGGTTCGGGAGCAGGGCAATCGCATCTAAACCCCCTGGCACAGGATCCGGATCAGGTAATCTTCCCGAAGGCTAGCCCGCAAGCGTTTGCTTTTCAGGCTGGCCTTGCAGGTTGTCTCGCGCCGGAGCAGGTTCATG